>JAQBYC010000017.1 GCA_027623205.1 Pseudomonadota bacterium
CGGCGCTGGGCGCGGCGAGGGACCCGGCCCAGGGCGCCCAAGGATCAGCGCACCAAGTCAGCCTATATCTTCGGCGCCATCTGCCCCGCGCGCGGCGTCGGCGCTGCCCTTGTCCTGCCCCGCTGCAACACCGAGGCCATGCAATGGCATCTGAAAGAAATCGCCACCCAGGTGAGCCTGGGCGCCCACGCCATCCTGCTCGTCGATCAGGCCGGCTGGCATATCACCGACAAGCTGGTGGTCCCGGCCAACATTACCCTGATGCTCCTGCCGTCCAGGTCCCCCGAGTTGAACCCAGTGGAGAACATATGGCAGTTCATGCGCGAAAACTGGATCTCCAATAGGGTTTTCAAATCATATGACGAGATCATCGACATATCCGCCGAGTCTTGGACCAAGCTGATCGATCAACCGTGGAGAATTATGTCTATCGGTCTCAGAAAATGGGCCCATGGGTTCTGATCAATGCAAACTGGTATAAGGGATAAATCGAGCGGCTGCCAAAATTCTATCGACCGGCTTGGGGACCTTCTTTTGTAAAAAGTTCCTGTCGGCGCGCCCTGACCTCGGCCAGCTGCGCCTCAAGCTCGGCGGCCTCGACGTCGGCGCGGCTCAAGCTTGGCTTACTAAGACTCTTGGAATTTTTTCGGAGCTTGGGCTCGCCAGTCCCGCCGCTGGCCATATGGAACCAGGCATTTGCACCTTCAATATCCTGCTTCACCATCCGGCCATCGAGATAGGCGGTGCCGAGGGCGTATTGGGCGCTGATGTTGCCTTGCAGCGCGGCCTTGCGCCACCATTGCACCATGCGGTCCATATCACGGGTTACGCCAATGCCCCGCATATACAGATTGCCGAGCCAGAATTGCGCGCCGGCATGGCCTTGCTCAGCGGCGCGTCGGAACCATTGCGCGGCCTCGGCATAATGCCGTTCGGCGCCTTTGCCGACGGCCAACAGGACAGCAAGTTCGTGCTGCGCCTTGGCATTACCCCGTTGAGCCTCGGCGCGGATGGTTGTTTCGTCTTCGAAATTGGTCTGGACCTCAAATTCGAATGCGTCCAGCACTTCCTGCGCCAATTCGGCGATGTCCTTCACCGTTTCGGCAAGCCCCATGGCCGGCCGGCCAAATGCCACACAAGCCACTGCCATCACAAGCATACGGCCTAGCAATACCATACCGCAGTCTCACTCTTCTGCGCCTGAGTTGTTCGTGGCGGACAGAATAGACGGCAAATGGTTACCAAAACCCTATTTTGGGCTCGGTCTCTAATCCTAGGCACATTTGATTCAAGTTTCCGCTGATGTTTACCAACCCGGGGGATGCAAATTATGCCAGTCGGTTGCCGCCTCAAATGCCGCGCCGGCCTGGATCAGCAAGGGCTCGGACATGGGATGGCCGACCAACTGCAAGGACAGGGGCAAACCATGGTCAGACAGGCCGCAGGGCAATGAAATGGTCGGCAGGCCCGCATAGTCCATGGGCACCGTAAAACGTGTTTGCCAGGGATCGCGGTCTTCCGGTATGGGGCCATAGGCCTGCGCCGCGCTGACCGGATAGGCGGCGCGTGCGGTACTCGGACAGGCCAGCAGGTCCACATCCTGCATGGTCCGGCGCAACTCGCCCACACAGGCGGCGCGCAGGTTGTTGGCCTCGGCGTAGTCGGCGGCACTAAATGCCTGGCCTCGGGCCAGCCATTCCCGGAACCAGGGGCCGTATTCATCAGCGCGCACGGGATAGGTCGCGCGGTGGGCGTCGGCGGCTTCGCCGGCGCACAGTACCGACCAGGCCGGCAGATAGTCGGCCAGGCGCGCCGGCATGGAAACCTCGACAATTTCAGCCCCCTGTTGGGCCATGACCTGGACCCCGGCGGCAACGGCAGCGGCATAGTCGGGCGCCATGTCTTCGGAAGCAAAGCGTTGGTCCCAGCCAATGCGCAAGCCCGTGGCCCCAGCCGTCAAGCCCGCCAGCATATCCGGCACCGTCGCAACCAAGGTGGTGGCATCGTCCGGGTCCTGACCCGCGATGGCCTGCAAGACGATACCGGCGTCCGCGCTGCTGCGGGTCAGGGGACCCACATGATCAAGGGATTGCGCCAGATCGAGCACGCCGTGGCGGCTTACCCGGCCCCAGGTCGGCTTTAGCCCCACGGTACCACATACCGCCGCCGGATGACGGATGGAACCGCCCGTATCGCTGCCCAGGGTCGCATAGGCCAGGCCGGCGGCGGTCGCGGCGCCGGAGCCGGAGGAGGACGCGCCGGACCAATGGCCTTCCCGCCAAGGGTTCTCCGGCACGTCGAAGGCCGGGTTATAGCCGGCCATGGCGCCTTCGGTCAGGTTCAGCTTGCCCAGTAAAACCGCGCCCGCCTCGCGAAGCCGCCGCACCACCGTGGCGTCGAATTCCGGCACGTGGTCCGCCAGCACAGCGCAGCCCCCCATGGTGCGGACGCCTTTGGTATAACAAAGATCCTTCACCGCGACGGGGATGCCATGCAATTTCCCCCGGTAGCGGCCCGCCGCAATTTCCCCCTCCGCGGCCCGGGCCTCCGCCATGGCCTGGTCGGCCATCACCGTGGCATATGATTTAAGCCGCCGATCCAGCGCCGCGATGCGGTTCAACATGGCCTCGGTCAGGGCTACCGGCGATATTTCGCCGGCCTCAATGCGGGCGGAGAGTTCAAGAATGGTTACGTAATGAAGTTCATCGCTCATGTTCGTCAGTCCTGCCTGGTTAAAAAAAGCCCCCCTGCATGCGCTGCCCGGATCGTTAGGGTTGGTCCGCAAGAGAAAAATATGGCGTTGTCGGCAAAAACCGGCAAACGGAGGCGACTTCAACGGGCTTCATATTCGTGCCGCTTGGTATCACTTTTGATCCAGGACCCAGACGCCTTGCCAGGGTTCGACCGGCGGATTGCGGATCAGTCCGTCGCAACGATCGATGAACAGCTTCGCGACATTGTCATCGGGCGCTTCGGCGGCGCAGGCCTTGAAGAGTTCGCAGGCGGCTTTGAATTCGGCTTCGCGGTAAAGTTCCAAGGCGCTGGCGAACTGCGCCGCCGTGGCATGTTTTTGCCGCTGAACTGGTCCCGTATCGCAGTCGTAAAGTTCAAAAATGGAGACGGCGGTACTGCGCCCCTTCACAACCACCCGGTCCAGTTCGCGAAAACAGAATTCATCCTGTTTTTCCAGGCGCGCCCGGGTGATCTCGGTAAATAGGGTCGAGACGCCATATAGCTTGGTCAGCCCCTCTATTCGCGAGGCCATGTTCGCGGTGTCACCCACCACGTTGCTATCCAGCCGCTTGCCGCCGCCGATGGCGCCCAGCATCAGCGGCCCGCTGCTGATCCCCATGCCGAAGCGGATGGTCAATTCTCCGCTGCCGCTGCGCCGTGCGTTCAATTCCCGCGATTGCCCGATCATGCGGATGGCGCATCTGAGGGTGGCATCGGCCTGGCCCGGAAACAACGCCATGATCGCATCGCCCAGATACTGATTGATGAAGCCACCCTCCTGTTCGACCACCGGTTCGATCGCAACCAGGAACTCATTCAGCGAGGTAAAAGTGCCGGCCGGGCCGAGGGCTTCCGACAGCGCGGTGAAATCGCGGATATCAGCGAACAGAACACTGGTTTCAAGCGATACGTGATCGCCGGCATCGATCTCTTCAATCGAGGCGCGGTTCAACAGTTGTAGAAACTGGAATGGCACAAAACGGCTATAGGACTCCGTCAAATTAACCAGCTGGTTGTTCCGCTGGCGAATTTCATCGTTGAGTTCCCGGTTGGTCCAAAGGGAGCCGGCCTGTTGCACCATCACCGTGAAGGCAGAGCAATGGTCGGCTTCAATATCTTCGAATAAATTCGCGCCATCCTTGGTGATGCCGCCCAGAATAATGCCGGCGAGTTTGCCGTGCTTGTCGTGAAAGGGACAAACGATGGCCTTCGCCAAGTTCAGTTCCGCCCAGGCCATGAGCAGGAAATCGTCTTCCGCGACGATCACACTTTCATTCGATTTCAGCCACTTTGGCGAAAACGGCAACTCGTCCGGCGGTTCGTCAAAGCCGAACTCGCCACTGACATGCAGTAATTTTTCACTCTCGCCCGCCTGCAGAAACAGCGCAACTTCGTATTCGAACGCTTCAATGACCGATTCCAAAGTGAGGGAAAAAAACTCATCCGGCGCATCCGCTTCCAGCGCCTTCGCGATAAAGGTCTGGATCGCCTTGAAGCGCATCAGTTCGCCGTCGACCTGACCCTTGGCTTGGATCAGATCCTGCTGCATCACCAGATTGCGGCCCGATTCCGCCTCCAGCTTGGCGCAACGCGCTTCCAGCTCTTCATAGCTGCGTTTGGCAGCCGGCGCCGACATACCGGCCGGCTAGGCCACTTCGCGCCGAACAATGGGAAACAACGATGTCGTGTAGCTGTGGAAACGGTTTTTGCCAGCTACACGGCAATATTCACTGAACCCATAGACCCCCAGCCACGGCACCACGTCGTCACCACAAAGCGGATATTGCATTTTGGCGATAATTTCGTCTTTCAGGACCCGGTTGAAGGTAAACCGGCCCCGCGCCATGCAGTCGGCATGAAAAACAGCGACCGGACGGCGGCCGTTAAGTTGCTTTTGCATGCGTTCCATCAGCCGGTCCACGCCTTCGAAAATATACTGCTCATCCCGCTGCATCAGTTGGAATTTAGTACCTTCCACTACCGAGGTCGGCAAATAGAACGACAGATGATCATCCGAAACCTTGATCGGCACCCGCAGAATTTGCGGATTGTCATAGTCCACTTGCTCCGCTTCCGTCAGGGCCACGCCCAGACCGGTGATCGGCAGGGTCTCGGTCAGTTCCGTCGTCTCCGGCGGCAGGCCGAAGCGCGCCAATAGCGCGGGCCAGGCCGGTTTGCCATCCAGTTCGATAACCTGGTTGTCTTTGGATTTCGTGACCTCGAAAATGGCGCCGTCGACCGGAATGGAACCATGATGCACGCCCGATAAAACTTCCAAACTGGGATCGGCAAAACCGACCAGAATAAGGCCGTTTTCCATTGCTGTCTGGCCATGGAACTGAAACGTGCCCTTGGCCTTGCCATTGTCCCCCGCCGTCGCGCCAAAGATCGGTAAATCCGCGCCAAAGACGGCTTCAATCCCCTCGATTACCCTGTCGCCAGACAAATTCAGGCCGGCTGAAAGGATATAAACCATGTTGATGTCCGGGTTGGCCGCTTTGATTTCGCCAGCCATCCGTTCACCCAGTTCCGCCGAATTCGCGCCGTTCAGGCCATCGGTGGCGGCAACGGCGAATTCGTCGCCCGTGATCGCCATGACCGCCATGGCGCGCATGGCCTCGCTGACCCCTTCCCGGCCGATCACGCCGCTGCCGGTGCAGCCGATAATTTCGGCCTCCGGGCAGGATTCCTTGGCGCCCGCCATCATTTGCGTGAAATTATGCCCCACCGTCGAATGAATGACCAACAATCTGCAATCCGCCTTGTCGCCATCGGCAAAGGCGGCCTCGATGCATTCAATCACGGCGCCCTTTGAATTGACCGCGTTACTGCTGCCGGAATGAAACTCCACCATGACCAACGTCCTCCAATCAGAACAGGCTTATAAATAAAAACTTTTGACGCCCCAAATTTTGCCAGCCTAAAGCTACGCGGCTACCCGGCGCGATGGTAAGCTAATAAGCTCCGGCTGTGCAAACATCTTGTTGCATTTGCAATCCCAGGTTCGGATCGCCAAACGACAATGCACCTAATTATTTCAGGGCGCCTCGAGACACCGGCGCCATAGCCCCGCAGCTGATTTTTTCTCACTCTGGTTGTATTCGGAAATTTCTCCTCGCTGAGTATACCCCCGTCATTCCTGCAGCGTTGGGCCATCGCCGCGGACGCGGGTTTGACGCATGTACCGGCGATAGCGGTCGGCGTCATAGCCGCTGCCACGGTGGATGAGGCAGCGGTTGTCCCAGATCACAAGATCACCCGGCTGCCAGGCGTGGGCATAGATACATTCCGCCTTTGTGGCACGTTCCTGCAGGTCGTCGATAAGCTGCCGGCTGCCGCCATCGCTCCAACCCTCAATGGCTTTGGCGTGGGATCCGATATAGTAGTTCCTTGCCCCCGTGCCCGGGTTCGTCCTGACCAGCTTTTGCCGCACGGGGGGTAGGGAGGCGGCAAGGGACGGCGTGACCGCGTCCGGGGCCACCTTGCTTCTGGAAAAGACGTAGTCGTGGATCGCCACCAAAGGCTCGATCCGTTCCTGCATGGCGTCATCAAGGCGCCGATAGGCTGCCCGGGCGCTGGCGAATTCAGTGACCCCGCCTGTTTCGGGGACCTCGTAGGCGCACATGATGGACAAACGGCTGGGCACCTCGCGAAAGGAGGAATCTGAATGCCACATATTGTTGCCGGTCAAAAAAATGGTTTTCTTGTGGTCGTTGCCGAGTTGGCTGCCGTCAGGCTGAACATTGCCGATAGTGCCAAAATACGTGATCTGCCCGCTTTCCCCCAAGGCGACGTGACTTTCCTCCGGCTCGCCCAGGCTGGCGGTGAAGGCGAGTTGCCTCGCGTCATCCATCTGTTGCTCGGGAAAACAAAGGAATGAATACCTGTCGATCGCCGCCTGAATTTCCATCACCCTTTCTGATGCCAGCGGCTGGCGCAAATCAATGCCCCAAACGCTGGCGCCGAAGTCCTCATGCAATGGTTCGATGCGCAAAACGGCCATGACTGTCTCTCCCGATAATTCGTCCTGGGACTCTGACACTTTGATCCCTTAATGTCAGCCTGCAATACAGGCCGATGTACGTTGCTCCCACGACGCAGCGGCATTAGGATGCGGCGAATTCTCAGTGCTGGAGGGCCGAATGGCGGACCCAAAAAATCTCCACTTCGATACCCTGACCCTACATGCGGGCCAGAAGCCGGATGCCACCTATGGCGCCCGCGCGGTGCCGATCTATCAATCCACCTCGTTTGTCTTTCAGGACACCGACCATGCGGCGGCGCTGTTCAATCTGGAGCGGGCCGGGCATATCTATTCCCGCATTTCCAATCCCACGGTCGCTGTATTGGAGGAACGCATTGCGGCACTCGAGGGCGGGGTAGGCGCGGTTGCCACGGCCTCGGGTCAGGCCGCACTGCATCTGGGCGTCGCGACCTTGATGGGACAGGGTGCGCACATCGTCGCTTCCGCCTCGATCTACGGTGGCAGTCACAACATGTTCGCCCATACCCTGCCTCGGTTCGGAATCGAAGCAACTTTTGTCGATCCCCGTGACCCGGCGGCTTTCGCCGCCGCGATCCAGCCCAATACCCGGCTGCTGTATGGCGAGACCCTGGGCAACCCCGGTCTGGAAGTGATGAATGTAAGGGCGGTGGCGGATGTGGCCCATGCCAACGGTCTGCCCTTGATGATCGACAACACCTTCGCCACGCCCTATCTGTTTCGCCCCTTCGAACATGGCGCCGATATCGTGCTGCATTCGGCGACCAAGTTCCTCGGCGGCCATGGTGTCGCGGTGGCGGGTATCCTGGTCGACGGCGGTCATTTCGACTGGGAGGGTTCGGGCAAATTTCCCACCATGACAGAGCCATACGATGGCTATCACGGCCTGGATTTCGCCGAAGAATTCGGTCCCGGCGCCTTCATCATGCGGGCCCGGACGGAAGGGCTGCGCGATTTTGGCGCTGCCATGAGCCCGCAGACCGCCTTTTACATCCTGCAGGGCGTGGAAACCCTGTCCGTCCGGATGCAGCGCCATGTGACCAGTACCAGGCAGATCGTCACCTTTCTGTCGGAACACGAGGCGGTGGATTGGGTGACCTATCCCGAGCTGCCGGGCCATCCGGATCACAACCTGGCAAAGGTATTGTTGCCCGAAGGCGCCGGCGCGGTCTTCAGTTTCGGCATCAAGGGCGGCCGCGGGGCCGGCGCCAGGTTTATCGAAAGCCTGGAAATTTATTCGCATCTGGCAAATGTCGGCGATGCCAAATCCCTGATCATCCATCCCGCCTCCACCACCCATCAACAGATGGATGCGGTGTCCCTGAAGGCGGCCGGCGTCAGCGAGGATATGGTGCGGATGTCAGTCGGCCTGGAAGATGTCCGCGATCTGATGGACGATTTGAGCAATGCCCTGCGGCGCTCGCAACGTTAAGCCGGCCGGCATTATTCCGAGAGACAGGAGTTAACGCTATGGAATTGCGCGTCGATGGCCGCAAGGTATTTGCCGCCACGGGTGGCAGGCCCTTTGATCCCGGCCAGCCGGCAATCGTCTTTGTACACGGGGCGGCGGCGGACCACACGGTGTGGAAGCTGCAAACCCGGTATTTTGCCTGGCACGGCAACGGCGTCCTGGCGGTTGATATGCCGGCGCACGGCCGCTCTGACGGCCCCCCCATTCCGACCATAGAGGGTTTGGCGGATTGGCTGATCGCATTGTTGGATGCCGCGGACTTGCGGCAGGCGGCCTTGGTCGGTCATAGCGTCGGGTCGTTGGTTACCTTGGAGGCTGCGGCCCGCCATCCCGATCGGGTCAGTGCCTTGGCCCTGCTGGGTTGCGCCGTGCCCATGCGGGTCAATGACGAACTGCTTTCCGCGGCCCGGGCGAACGAGCATCTGGCGAACCAGTTGACCAATGCCTGGGGTTATGGCCGGGCGGCGCAGCGGGGGGAACATGCGGTACCAGGCATGTGGATGATGGCCGGTGGCATGCGTTTGCTGGAAGACGCCGGCGACGGGGTTTTATATAATGATATGAATGCCTGCCATGTCTACGAAGGCGGCGAGACGGCAGCGCAAAATCTGACCTGTCCGACCTTGTCGATCATGGGCGAACGCGACATGATGACGCCGCTGAAGCAGGCCAGGAAGCTGGCGCAACAAATCCCTGGCGCCAGACAGGTGGTGATCAAAGGCGCAGGCCACATCATGATGGACGAGACGCCGGACGCAACCCTGGACGCCTTGCGCGATTTTTTTGCAGGCGCCGTGCCGACGCAGGCATGAACCATCCCGGAGTGTTTTCAATTAATCGGAGTCGCTTTCGCGACTTAAGTAATTGGGTCAATTGCTCTAATCTTGAAAAGCCCGGGCCTTTTTTTTAAGGAACTATGGTCTAGCGCCGCCGTATATGCGGCCATATCAAACTTGCCAGGACCAAGGCGACGATGCCTTCGCCGGTCATAATGCTGACCGCCATGGCGCCACCGAACCGGTCAGCCAGCAGGCCCAATTGCAGCACGCCGAGAGGGTTCACCCCGATGCAGACGGCCAGCACGCCCATCAACCGGCTGCGCATTTCCGGTGGGGCGGCGGTAAAGATGATGGTGCTTTGCATGGCGGCAAAGCCGGCAACGCCCAGCCCGCCCAGAAATAAAATGCCCAGGGACAGGGAGTACCATTGGGATAGGGAAAAGGCGAAAATGGCGCAAAGAAAGACCACCGAGCCATAGTAATAGATCCGCGAGAAATGCCGGGGCCGGGCCAAGTTGGCGATCACCGTGGCCCCCAGCAATGCGCCTGTGGCATCGGCGGAGAGCAACAGACCCGTGGCGACCGCTTCCTGGCCCAAAACCTGTGCGCCGATCACCGGCACCATGGCCCCATAGGGAAAGCCGAATAGATTGACCACCATGGTAATAAACAGCGTCCCCATGACCCGCGGATCGGAGCGGATATAACGCAGACCCTCGACGATCTGTGCCAGCATCCGTGGCGCGGGGGCACCGTGCGCCGTGGCCTCATAGCGAGCCCCCCAGACAAACCAAAAGCCCAAGGAGAACAATACAGCGCCCAGAAGGTAAATCCCCGGTAGGCCAAAGGACTGCAATACCAGGCCGCCCAGGACGGGACCCACCAGGCGCATGCAATGATTGGTCGCGCTGTCCAGGGTCATGGCGACGCCGGCGCCGTCCGTGCCGGCCTTGTTGCCCGCGATGATGCCCAGCATGGTGCGCCGGACCGGGAATTCCAGGGTGCCGTACAGGCCGGAGGCAAAAGCGCCCAGGGCCACATGCCATAGCTCAATCCGCCCGGTCAGGGCCAGAAAGGCCAAAACGCTCGAGATCAGAGCCAGCAAGCACAGGCCGCATAACAACATAAGCCGCCGGTCAAAACGGTCGGCGATGGCGCCGGTAAAGGCGCTGAAAAACAACATGGGCAGGGTGCGCACCATGGTCAGCAAGGCCACCATCAGGGCCGAACCGGTAACCTCGAAGGTGAAGACGCCGACAGCCAGGATTTCCAGCCAACGCATCATCCAGCCCAGGCCGCCCGCCAGCCAGATGCGGCGGAAATCCTTGTCGCGGATCAGAATTCGGGGCGTGACCGCGGCCTGACGCCCCCTGCCGGCTACCACGCCGGTCGCCGCCCTGGCCGCGGATTCGCCATCTAATTCGGACAAAATCCCCGCTTAATCACCCGCCGCCGCTTCAGCCAGCCGGCGGTCTTCCTCCCGCTGATAGCGCACGGTCAGGTCGCGGGGCTGGCGCACATCGTCGGCGGATTGGTCCGCGGCGGCGTTTTTCCAGGCGTCGCCCCCAGGCCAGGTTTGTGCCAGCGGAACGATCTCGCCGGGGCTTTGGATGCTCTCGAACGCCGCCATGGCCTGCCGCGCGATGGCCAATTGCTGTTTCGGATTAAAGGCCGGCCCGCCGCCATGGCCTAAAGGAAAATCCATGAACACGGCCCGTGGCGGCCAGCCGAACTTGACGATATCCAGGGCCGTCCCCATGCACAGGGTCGGAATGCCGCGGGCTTCCAGGTAACGTGCGATCAGACACACGGTCTGATGACATACCGGTCACAACGGCACCAGATAGGCGACATCCACGCCTTCCGCCGCAAAGGCAGCGTGCAGGGCCGGGGCCAGCTCTTCCTCAACCCGCCGTTTTGAATAGACCGCTCCCATGCAGGAGAAAAAATTGTCCCCGATGCCGCCGATCACGCCTTCCGCGGCGAGCCTCCGCAACGGCTCTATGGGGAAGGCGCAATTGGCGTCTTTACGGGCGTCGGGCAGATAGTTTTCAGTCAGATGGGAAAAGCGCAAGTCCTCTACCGGGGTATCCGACGGTATGACCCGGTGCGAGGCATCATCCTTGTAGAAATAGGCCACCTGCCCGGCAACATAGGTGCCGGCGGTTGACAGCATGCCGACACGGCACTCAGACAGCGGCTTGGCCAGCGGCGTCCAGGGCGGCGGCTCCGTCGCCTCGTGCCAGCCATAGGGCGCATAGCCCAGTTTGCTATACTTCTCCCGAATGGTCTTCATATATTCAACAGGCATGACGTCCATGCTCCTTTTCCAGACTCATGCTTCGATACTAGGCCAGCCCGGTGTCTTGCTCAACCACGCGCCAGGGCGCGGGAGATGACCAGTTTCTGGATATCGTTGGTGCCTTCGTAGATGCGGTAGACCCGCACGTCGCGGAGGATCTTGGCGACGGGGAAATCTTCCAGATAGCCATTACCGCCAAAAGTTTGCAAAGCGGCCGAGGCCACTTGTTCCGCCATGTCCGAAGCGAACAGCTTGGCCATCGAGGCTTCCATCAAACTTGGCGCGCCGCTGTCGAGAAGTTCGGCTGCGTGCAGATACATTTGGCGCCCGGCCTCGATCTGGGTGGCCATATCGGCCAGGCGAAAGGCCACCGCCTGATGTTCAATAATCGGCCTACCGAACGCCTCCCGCTCCCGGGCATAGGCCAGGGCCGCTTCGTAGGCCGCCCGCGCCCCACCCACCGCCTGGGCCGCCACACCGATGCGCCCGACGGATAGGTTGGCCAGGGCAATGCCCAGGCCCCGGCCCTCTTCGCCCAGCATGTCGCTGGCCGGCACCCGCATATCTTCGAGCGCGATGGCGCAAGTATCGTTGCTGCGATGGCCCAATTTGGCCTCTTCCCGCAGCACTTTGTATCCAGGATTGTCCGTTGGTGTGAGAAAGGCCGAGATCCCCCGCTTGCCAGCCGTCGGGTCCGTGACGGCGATGATCATGGCGACGGCGCCGCGCCGCCCGGCGGTGATGAATTGTTTTTGGCCGTTCAGCACGAAATGATCGCCCTGACGGGTGGCCCGGGTCAGAATGGCCGAGGCATCGGAACCCGTGTGCGGTTCCGTCAACAGGAATGTCCCGATCATCTCGCCCCTGGTCATGGGCGGGAAGAACCGTTGCTTCTGGACCTCGGTGCCGTGATCGCGCAGGGCCGCCATGACCGGTGAATTGTTGGCCGCCATCAGATTGGCGATACCGCCATCAGCGGCCGAAATCTCCTCCATGGCGACGACGTAGGAGACGAAATCGGCCCCGGCGCCGCCCCATTCCGGGCCGACGCAGATGCCCATCAGACCGGCCCGGCCCATCCTGCGCATCAGTTCCGCTGGCGCGCCGGTCTTTTCCCATTGCCTGACGTTGGGCAGAATTTCCGTCTGGGCAAAGCGGCGCGCGGTATCCTGGATCATCCGCTGTTCTTCGCTTAAATGCATCAGCCCTGTCGTCCCGCTGCAATCAAAATTACGCCGGCAACCACCATGGCCACCATTGCCAGCCGGCGCAAGGTGACCGTTTCTCGGCGGAATAGTATCAGATCCAACAACTGGGTGAACAGCGGCGTGGTTGATACCAAGGGCACGACAATGCTGGCCGGCGCAAACGCCAGGGCCGCGTTCATGCTCCACACCGCCCGGCTATGCACAATGCCGGCGGCGCCCAGGGGAAAGATCGGTGCCCATAGAGGCCAGGGGCGGGTCGCTCCATCTTTCATTCCGCCCCCCATGGTTTGCACCGCCGTACCGGCGACCACCGCCAGGGTGCCCAAGACGATGGCCCGGGTCAGTTCCTCGCTCGGCAACGACACGCCAAACAATGCCGCGAACAGGGGCGTGGTGGCGGTCAGCGTAGAGGTCAGGGTGGGTCCCAGACGCCGGACCGCCGCCAGGGCCAGATTCGCGGACAGCACCGGACGGAACAATCCCACGGCGACAAAGATCAGAAACCCTGAACCAGCCCAATAGCCGCGCCGCAAAAAGAATGGCGAGAGCAGCCAATAGAACCCGGCGGTGGCGCCAGTATCGATCAGGGTGCCGGTGCGCGAATCTCCGTGGCGCAGGCCCAAATACAGAAACTGAATGCCCATGGAAAAAAAGACGCCGCCAGGGATTGCGCCACCGCCAGCCATTCGGCAGCCTCCAGTTGTCCGCCAAACACCCGCGTGATCGATTATTTCGGCGACCATTTGGTGACCGGCCGCGTCATCTTCTCACCGGCAACGGAAACCGCCTCGACCCGCTCGTCAAAGAAACACAGATAGTCCTTGATGCGGGCCGCCTCGGCCACTGGTGCGGGATAACTCCAGACCAGATCTTCGAAACATTCTTCACCCAGGTTCAGGTGCCAATACGCAGCCGTACCCTTGTAGGGGCAGTCCGTGCGCCGCCCGGACGGCGCCAACAGCTCCATCCGGACATCCTCTTTCGGCAGATAATAGCGCGGGGGCAGGCCGGTTTCGAACAGCATACGGGCCCGGCTGCTTTCCGCCACCATCTGACCCGCCACCGTGATGCGTACCGGACGGGACGAGCCCAGAATATCCAGGCGCACGCGGGGGTCTCTGGCGTGGACGAAAACCTCTTCGTCCTCCTCAAACCAATGATCCATGCGATCCCAATAAAAAGCCACGTAGTCCTTGATCTCGGCGGTTTCGGGATAAGGATTGGGATAGCCCCAGACCGCGTTTTCCGCCGCCCGGTCCCCCACTTTCACCGTCCAATAGGCGGCATCGCCCTTGAAGGGGCAATGGGTCGAATGATCGGTCGCCTGCAACAGATCCTGGCGCACATCGTCAAAGGGAAAGTAATAGACCGGAACATGATTGCTTTCGTACAGATATTGCGCGCGGGCGGTATCCACCAGGGTTTCACCATTGAAGACCACCCGCAGGCGCTTCTGGCAGGCCTCGAAATGCACGTCATATCCTGGGTGCTTGTCATACAATGATGGTCGTTGGCTGGTTTCTGTCATGATTTGTCTCCCAGACGTTATCATCGCCCTGCTGCGGTTCGGGTGCAACTTGGATGGAGTTGCCGACTTGATGCCGTTAAGCTCGTCACCTGACTGTACTGTGAGCAGGGAAGCTGAAGATGACAAGGCCGATGATCAGGGCGATGCTTTGGGCCGTGGCGGCGGGTCTCGCGCTCGCGGCGGCTGCCGTGCGGGCGCAAAGCCCGCTGGCCGATGCCCATATCCACTACAGTCATGATGCCTGGGACATGTTGCCGCCGGCCGAGGCGATCAAGGTCTTGCGCCAGGCTGGCCTGAAAAAGGCGTTCGTTTCCTCTTCCAGCGACCAGGGGACACAGATGCTCTACGAACAGGCGCCGGATCTCATCGTGCCCGTGCTGCGGCCCTACCGGCGGCGTGGGGAAACCGGCACCTGGTTCCACGATGATAGTGTCGCCGACATGGTGGCGGGCCTTTTGGCAAAGAATACTTATGCCGGCATCGGCGAGTTCCACCTCTTCGGCGAGAATGCCGATCTTCCCGTTCCCCGGCGCATGGTGCAACTGGCGGCGAAGCATAAGATATTCCTGCATGCCCACTCCGATGCCGACGCCATTGCGCGTATCTTTTTGCAAGACCCGGACGCACGGGTGCTGTGGGCGCATTCCGGTTTCGACCAACCGGCCGCCATCGCGGTGATGTTGCGTAAATACAAGAATCTATGGTCGGACCTGGCTTTCCGTTCGGATCATGCCTCGGACGGAAAGGTCGATCCCGAGTGGCGCAGAATTTTCATGGAATTTCCGGACCGCTTCCTGATCGGCACCGATACGTTCGCCCCGGAACGCTGGTATTTCGTGATCGAGCATGCTGCATGGTCGCGGGCGTGGCTCGCCGGTCTTCCCAAGGACGTTGGCGAGAATATCGCCTACCGCAATGCCGAGACCCTGGCCAACTGGGCCTTGGGGGGCGATGGTTCCACCTGTGCCTCGGGGATTACGATGTCGAAAGACGGCTATCGCCTGTCCTACGGTTTTGAACCCGCGGCGATCCAGGTTGGCCGGCCGTTCGCAGTGCGGATCGCTGTATGCGCTCCGGAGAATGCGCCGTTTGCCGGCGAGGTACGGGTGGGCGCGGCCATGCCGGCGCACGGCCACGGCATGAACTACAAACCCGCTGTACAAAAGACCGCCCCGGGCCTGTATTATGCCCAAGGCCTGATGCTGCATATGCGCGGCCATTGGCAGTTCAATTTCCAACTGCTTACGGAGACGGGGATTGTGCGCCTGGGCGCCGATCATCAGCAAAAATGAAACCAACGGCTCGGGTTCTGTACGCCGCGTTGTTGGCGGCGCATTTTCTGTTTCCGGCAGCGGCGCACAGCGCCGGCGTTTCGTTCACCGAAGACGAGCGCGCGACTATTCTGTCCCATGGCCCCTGGCCGCCAGGTATTGCGCCGGATTCTACCAACCGCGTATCGGGCGAGGCCAGCGCCATCGCCCTGGGGGAACGGCTATTCGCCGATCCCCGACTATCATCCACGGGCACGGTGGCCTGCGCCACCTGTCATGTCGCGGCCCTCGCCTTCACCGATGGCCAGCCCCTGGGACGCGGCCTGAGACCCCTCGTGCGCAATACGCCGACGGTTTTAAATGCCCGCTTCAACCGCTGGTACGGCTGGGCTGGCGCCGTCGATACCTTGTGGGGGGCCAGCATACGCCCGCTCCTTGCGCCCAGCGAAATGGCGGCGACCGAGGATCACGTCGCGCGCCTGCTTGTCGCTGACGCAGCACTGGCCAGCCTTTTCAAAACCGCATTCGGGGTTAATTCAAACGCTCTACCAGCCGGCGAAATATTGGTTGCCGTGGGTAAGGCCCTGGCCGCATTCCAGGAAACCCTGATGACCGGACGGACGCCCTTTGACGCGTTTCGGGATGCGCTGGCCAGCAACGATGGAACGGCCATGGCGCGGTATACACAGTCAGCGCAAAGGGGCTTGAAGATATTTGTCGGCAGGGGGCGTTGCAGCTTTTGCCACATGGGTTCCAGCTTCACCAATGGCGAGTTCGACGATGCGGGCATATCCTATTTCATCAGCGCTGGCAAAGTAGATAAGGGCCGCTATGAAGGTATCCGGCATTTCCGCCAATCGTCATTTTCAGGGTCTGGCGGTCATTCCGACAACCCCCATGACGCCAATGCCAATCTGACCCGTCACGTCTCCTTGCAGCAACGTGATTGGGGGGCTTTCAAGGTACCGTCCCTGCGTAATGTGGCCCAGACCGCCCCTTATATGCACAACGGCAGCCTGGCGAGCCTGCATGATGTCGCCAGGCATTACTCTGAGATCAATACGGAGCGCTTGCACACCAACGGCACCGCCATCCTGCGGCCGCTTCATCTGACGGCGGTGGAGATCGATGATCTTGTGGCGTTTTTGGAATCATTGACAAGCGGGAAATTGCGATGAACTTACGGTTGGCCCGGTGAGTTGGCCTCGGCAAAAAGCGGAAAGGAACGATTGGGCATGAAGACATTGGATGTTTTGCGGGATATCCGCGCCTCCATGGACCTACCGTCGGCAGGCCTGAATGATCTGGAACTTACCGGCCAGGACCCGGTTCTGCCCTCATCGTTTCGGGTCGGAAGCGTGGCCCAGGCGGCGATCGCAGCCTCGGCCCTGGCCGCGAGCGAGCTATGGTATCGGCGCAGCGGCAAGCGCCAGGGCATCAAAATAGACATGCGCCACGCGGCAATCGAATTCCGCAGCGACCGCTATATCCGGATTGATGACGGGCCGCCGCCGGCGCTTTGGGATAAAATCGCCGGCACTTATCAAACCGGCGACGGCCGCTGGGTCCGCCTGCACACCAACTTCGCCCATCACCGGGACGGTATTCTGGATCTATTGGGCGCCGCCTACGACCGCCAGGCGGTCGCGGCCGCGCTTGGCGAATGGAGGGGACAGGACTTCGAGGACGCGGTCGCCGAGCGGGGCCTGGTCGCCACCATGATGCGCACGGCGGCGGAGTGGCGGGCGCATCCCCAGGCCCGGGCCCTGGATCAACAACCGCTGATCGGGATCGAACGGATTGGCGATGCCCCGCCGCGCCGCCTGACCGGGGCGGCACGCCCGCTTGCCGGTATCCGTGTGCTCGATTTGACACGAATCATCGCCGGCCCGGTTTGCGGGCGAACCCTTGCCGCCCATGGGGCGGATGTCATGCGCGTGACCGCGCCGCACCTACCCTTCGTCGCGGCCCTGGTTACCGATGCCGGGCGCGGCAAGCTTTCCACCCATCTTGACCTGGGCGCGGAAAACGGCAGGGAGAACTTGCGGAAATTAATCGCCGAGGCGGATATCTTTGTTCAGGGCTATCGGCCCGGCGGGCTCGACCGCTGGGGATTTTCGCCAGCAGACGTGGCGGCGATCCGTCCCGGCATCGTCTATGTCTCGCTTTCCGCGTACGGCCATATTGGCCCCTGGTCCCTGCGACGGGGATTTGATTCACTTATCCAGACAGCCAGCGGCATCAATCATGCCGAGGCCAAGGCCTGCGGCCTGGACGAGCCAAAAGCCCTGCCGTGCCAGGCCTTGGACCATGCCTCGGGTTACTTCATGGCCGCCGCCGCCATGGCCACCCTGGCGCGGCAAGCCGAACAGGGCGGCAGTTGGCACATCCGCGTTTCGCTGGCCCGCACGGGGCGTTGGATTCAAAGCCTTGGGCAGATCGACAACGGCTTCGACATTGCCGATCCGACGCTGGATGACATCCATGATCTGATGGAAGAGAGCCCCTCCGGCTTCGGCCAACTGACGGCGGTCCGCCATGCCGCGCAGTTGGCGGTGACACCCACCAGTTGGGAGCGGCCCGCCGTGCCCCTGGGCAGCCACCCGCCGATCTGGCCCGCTAGACGATAACCGACAATTGCGAACGCCCGAATAACGACTGGGAAAGCCTCAAATGATCAAACGAATTTCGCTTTTGACCCGCAAAGCCCATTTGACCCATGACGAATTCGTCCGCCATTGGCTGCATGTGCACGGTCCCTTGGCACGCCTGGTTCCCGGTATCCGCCGGTATGTGCAGAGCCACATCAAGGGCGAGAGCGTCCGCGCCGATATCCCGGCGGCGGAGATGGAAATCGACGGCATCGCCGAGCTTTGGTACGATTCCGTTGAAGAAATGAAACATTCCAGCGCAACGCCCGAGGCGCAGGCCCTGTACGCTGATGGGGCATTGATCATCGGCAGGATCAAGACATTTGTTATCGAAGAAAAAGTTATCATAGAGTAAGGGCTCCAGGCGCCGGTGGCGCCGTGATCCGGGGAAACCGGCATGGCTGAGCGGAGCGAGGCATAGCCGCCGTTTTATTCATCGTCCGGCTAACGGAAAGCGAAGAGACATTTGACTGTTTTCGGGCTTCCGGTCATTTCAAGGTGCTAGTGGCCGAATACAATGCCAAATTCGGCGCTGTCTTGAGCCGCCGGCGCGACGCCTATGTTCAGGTCTGGCCCTGACGCGTGCGGCTTGCTACAAGGCGGTCCAGACCCGAATTTCAGAGGACTAGCCATAGATGTCAAAGCCCGCCGCCGCAGCCCTGGACGCGCCTATCGAGGAACGTCTGATCGTCGCCCTGGACGTACCAAGCACCGAGGAAGCCCGAGCCGTGGTCGACGAGATCGGCGATGCGGTCTGTTTCTATAAAATCGGCATGCAACTGCAATTCGCTAACGGACTGCAATTGGCGGAACAATTGATTGCCGAGGGCAAAAAGGTTTTTCTGGACGCAAAATTGTTCGATATCGACGCCACGATCGAGAAGGCGGTGGCCTCGGTGGTCAAGATGGGCGTCAGCTTCCTGACCGTGCATGGCAATGAACCCACCATTCGCGCGGCCGTCCGTGGCCGTGGCGACGCCGCGCTGAAAATCCTCTCCGTCACCGTGCTGACCAGCCTTGATCACCATGACATCCAGGCGCTTGGTTTTGCCTGCGATGTCCGTGAATTGACCCTGCACCGGGCAAAAAAGGCCGCCGAGGCCGGCGCTGACGGGGTTATCGCCTCGGGCCTGGAAGTCTCTGAAATCAAGCAGTTGCCGGACCAGGATCTGTTGATCGTGACGCCGGGCATCCGCTCTGCCGGGGTCTCCAGCAACGATCAAAAGCGCGTGGTGACCCCGGAAATGGCCATCATGGCCGGCGCCGACTATCTGGTCGTTGGCCGGCAGATCGTGGCTGCTGCCGACCGCCGGGCCGCCGCGCTGGCCGCCATGGCCGAGATGCGCGCCGCCTTTGCCCGCCGGGGCGCCTAGGCAATTTTCAATTGCTCGGAGTCGCGAACGCGACTCAAGCATTTGGTTCAATGGCTCTATTCTGAAAATTCTGAGCACATTTGGCGCAAATGTGCGCTAGGCGTCCCTTCCGCCACCGCCAATCAATCTGCAATGGCGGCGATGGTCTGGGCGATCAAGGGGTTCAGGGCCGCACCGTCCAGCCAGCGCGCCACCAGCACCAGATCCTGGGCCGGGTCGACCAGCACCGTATTGCCGCCCGCCCCGACCGCGGCCGCCGCCCGGGCGGAGGCCGCCGGGTAGCGGGCCCGGTCCGTGTTCAGCCACCACAGGTAGCCGTATTCGGGATTGATGGCGCACGGCGTCAGCATGGCGTCGATCCAGCTTTCCGGCAGCAATTGCCGGCCGTCCCAGGCGCCGCGCTGCAAAATCAACTGCCCCAGCCTGGCCTGATCCCGGGCGCCGATCCATAGGCCACCGCCCCAATGAGAACCGCCCGGTACCGACGGCATGGTCACGCCGTCGATGCTGACGTGGGCGTTGCGGTAGGCGTTCCAGGACCAGTCGGCAGACGCCCCAATAGGCGCCATGATCCGTTCGGCCAGCACCTCGTCCAACGGCCGGCGGAACAGCTGCAGCAAAGACAGGCTCAGGCGATTGACCCGCACGTCGTTATATTCCCAATAACCGCCCGGCGGGCTCAGATCCCGGTGCTGGCCCTTGCGGGAGTTGTCGGGCTCGGCGCCCAGTTGCCGGTTGCGGTCGATCAGGTCCGGCTTGCCCCACAAGGTGCCCTCCCATTCCGAGGTCTGCTGCAACAGATGCAGCCAGGTGATGTCCCTGTTCTGGGCCGAGCTGAAATGATCATCCAGGGCGCTTGCAGCCACCCGTTCGTGCACGCCGCCGATCAAGCCATCCATCACCGCCAGCCCCGCCAGGACGGCGAGGTAGCTTTTCGCCACGGAAAACGTCATGTCCGGGCGCATGCTGTCGCCCCAGGCCGCGGCCAGACGGCCGCGGCGCAGGATCACGCCCGCCGGTCCGCCCCGCGGCGTGGTTGGGCCCAGCACTTCATTCCAGGGCGGCGGTTCGAATTCGCCCTTGCCCAGCTGATCGTCAATATTGCGGGACCAGGCGATTTCATGGCCCGCGGCAAAGACCACCGCGTCCGCAAGACGGGATGGCGAGAAACCAGCGGCATCCGGATCGATGGCTTCCGGTTCGATAGCTATTGTTTCCGACATGGGGGCAGTGTAGCACAGCGGCGGTAGGTCGGGATACAAAGGCAGCCCCCATGGCATTATCGCGGAACGTAACTTTGTTGGAGGCCCGCGCGCCCGCGGGCAACGGGGGCAAGCCAGCCTGATGAAAACATCCTATTGGATCGCCGCCACGGGCGTTTCGGCGGCCGCGGCCCTGGCATTTATTCCCATCGACGGCCTGGCAGTGGAAACCGCACGGACCGGCGCCCTGGCCCTGGCCACGGTGACTTTGTTCGCCACCGGCGCCCTGCCGGAATTCATCACCGCCATTCTGTTTTTCGCCATTGCCATGCTGTTCGCCCTGGCCCCGGCGAACGTGGTCTTTTCGGGCTTTCATTCGGCTGGTTTCTGGATGGTCTTTGGCGGCCTGGTGATCGGCGTCGGGGTGCGCGGCACGGGCCTGGCGGAGCGTCTGGCCCATAGCGTCAGCCGGCGGTTTGGCCGCCGTTATGCGGGCATTATTGCCGGCACCGTGGTGATGGGCGTGGTTATGGCGTTTTTGATGCCCTCGACCCTGGGGCGAATAATGATCCTGTTGCCGATCATTTTGGCCATGGCCGACGGTTTTGGTTATAGCCCGGGCAGCAATGGCCGCACGGGCATGGTTCTGGCGGTTTCATTTTCTACCATGTTGCCCGGTTTCGCCATTATGTCGGCCACGGTGCCGGCCATGGTGGTGATCGGTTCCAGCGAGACCCTGTATGATGTCCGGCCCATTTACGGCACCTGGTTGATGCTGCATTTTCCAATCCTCGGCGCCCTGAAGGCGGTGGTCATCGGCGCCTTGATCATCTGGCTGTTTCCCGAGGAGCCGATGCAGGCGCCGGCGCGGCAAGCCGAGGCGCCCGCCGCCATGGCGCGGCGGGAGCGGCTGATGGCCTTCATGCTGCTGCTGGCCCTGGCCTTATGGATGACCGATTTCCTGCATCATATCTCGCCGGCCTGGGTGGCCTTGGGGACCGCCAGCATCATCGTCCTGCCCTTCGTCGGCATCGTCAGCCCCCAGGCCTTTGATGAAAAGGTCCGGTTCGGCTCGTTATTCTATGTCGCCGGGGTTCTGGGCCTGGGCGCTATTTTTGCCCATGGCGGGGTCGGTGATCTGGTGGCGAAGTCCGCTTTGCCGCTGCTCAACCTGCAACCAGGCGCAAACGCCTGGAACTTTGCCGCTGTCAGCGGGTTATCCAGCGTTCTGGCCATGTTCGCCACGCAGCCGGGCGTGCCGGCAATCCTGGTGCCGTTGGCCGGCCATATGGCCGAGGCCGCCGCCTTGCCGGTGGAGGCGATGCTGATGCTGACCGTGGTCGGCTATACCACGGTGATTCTGCCCTATCAGACACCGCCCTTGGTCGTGGCCATGCAATTGGGCGGCGTGTCCATGCGCCAAGGCAACAGATTATGCCTTTGGTTACTCGCCGTTACCCTATTGCTGCTGTTGCCCCTGGATTATTTCTGGTGGCGCCTGCTAGGCTGGCTGCCATGACCGTCCATATTGTTAAGCTTTGTGTTGGCGTCGATTCGATCGAGCATCTGGCGCAGTTCCAGGTAACCCGCCGGGCCCAGTCGCAGGCCATGGGCGCGCCAGCGGAGAATTTGCACCGCACCCGCAATCGGCCGCGCCGTGACAGCGAAGTTCTGGATGGCGGATCAATCTATTGGATCATCAAGGGCTTCATCCGGGTGCGCCAGGGCATTGCGCGCCTGGACCGCTTACACGATGACGAGGGCGGCAAGCGTTGTGGCCTGGTGCTGGACCCGACCTTGGTACGCACCGAATTGCATGCCCGGCGCCCGCATCAGGGTTGGCGCTATCTGGAGGCCACGGATGCCCCCCCGGATCTGCCCGCGCACATGCAGGCCGAGCATTGGGATCCCAGCATCCACGACGGACCGCCGCCCGAAATGGCCGCTGAACTCCGCGCCCTGGGCCTACTTTAGCGAATCACGGACCATTCTGCCCTGCTGAGCACATTTGACCCAAATGCACGCAGAATGTTCGGAATTGAGCGATAGAGCCAATTACTGGAGTCGGGTACGCGACTCCAATCAATTGAAAATGGCTCTATGCCGCCAGGCGCGGCGCCCGCTTCGTACGCTGCGGGTTGCGGCGGCGTTGACTTGGGCGCTTGGTCTGTTGCGGGCCGCGCTTGGCCAGGCCGGGGTCGTTGGCGATCTCGGCCGCATGATAGGGGTGGTCTTCGATCACCGGCACGCTCTGGCGGATGGTCTTTTCGATGTCGCGCAGATAGGCCCGTTCTTCATGATCGCAGAACGAGATCGCGACGCCGCCCGCCCCGGCCCGTGCCGTACGGCCGATACGGTGCACATAGCTTTCCGGTTCGTTGGGCAACTCGAAGTTGATGACATGAGTGACGCCCTCGACATCGATGCCGCGCGCGGCGATGTCGGTCGCTACCAGCGCCCGGATGCTGCCGGAACGAAAGCCATCAAGCGCCCGCTGCCGGGCATTCTGGGCCTTGTTACCGTGGATGGCATCCGACGAGATGCCGGTCTGCTCCAGGTGCCGAGCCACGCGGTTGGCGCCATGTTTGGTGCGGGTAAAGATGAGCACCCGCGCAATATCCTGGTCTTTCAGCAATTCGCTGAGGAGCGCCCGCTTTTTATCCTTGGGCACGAAAAAGATCTTTTGCTCCACTTTCTCGACCGTGGTTGCCGCCGGGGCGGCCTCGACCCGGACCGGATCGTGCAGCAGTCCGCTGGCCAGACTTTGGACCGATTCTGGCATGGTGGCCGAGAACAGGGCGGTCTGACGGCGCGCCGGCACGGCGGCGATAATTTTCTTCACGTCGCGGATAAAGCCCATATCGAGCATGCGGTCGGCCTCGTCCAGAATAAAGACCTCGACCGCGTCCAGCCGCACCTGGCCTTGGTTCATCAAGTCCAGCAGCCGGCCCGGTGTGGCGACCAGCACATGGATGCCACGGTTTAAAGTTTGAATTTGGGGGCGAGCGGAAACGCCGCCGAAGATCACCGCGGTGCGCAGCTCCAGATGGCGGCCATAACTGCGCAAACTATCGTTGATCTGGCCTGCCAACTCGCGGGTCGGCGCCAGGATCAGCGCACGCGGCTGCTTAGGCCGGGGTTTGGCGGCGGGCTTGCCTGCCTCTCCCGCCAGGCGGTGCAGCAGGGGTAGGGCAAAGGCGGCCGTCTTGCCGGTCCCGGTCTGCGCCACACCCAATAAATCGCGCCCTTCAAGCAGCGGTGGGATGGACTTGACCTGGATGGGGGTAGGGGTCGTGTAACCTTCGTCGGAGATGGCGCGAAGGATAGGCTGGGCCAATTTGAGGCCCGCGAATTCAGTCATGTATTGTTTTTCTTTCTTGATAAAATTATCGCAACCCTACGCCCCAAAAGCGGGGCGGCGAGGGTGCAAGCACCGTGTAAACAGCGCCGACGCAGCGTGCCATGGCAGAGGCCCGTCTATCGAAACGCCCGGATATGTCGGAAAGAAAGGCAGCCGGCCCACGCATTCGGTAGGTGGACTTGTCGGAAAAGGCTTCTGGTTAGGAAGCACTTCGTCCGACCGGCGAGCGATCGAAATTCGACCTTGGAGGGAGTGTCGCTGTGTGCATATAAGGCTTTTGGTCCCCGAAAGTCAAGACAATTCATCGCTTGCCGCCAAGCCTGCAGATATAGGAATGGCTCTATGCCCGGGCAATGGAGTCTATTTTCGCGCGGCGCTGGCCGGACCGTTGGGCGATTTCATTGTCTTGATCCTCGATGGCGGTGCGGGCCAAATCGTCGATGTTGTCGCCGAATGACTGGTCAAGCAGATCATTTGACACCCGCCGGTTCGAGCTCACGGTACCGTCTTGGTAGGTCACGGTGAACATCATGTATGTGGCACTCTTGCCCTTGGGTTTCTTGCGCGCCATCTTGGCCTCCATATGATCGGGACAAGGGCCCGGGCAACCTCCCAGACGCATGTCTTGTTCGCAGCCGGGGACGAAAATCAGGCCCCGGCATGCGGATTGTCCGTCTATTGGAGCAATTTTCAATTACGTGGAGCCGCAAACACGACTTGCGTAACTGGTTCAATTGCTCTTCCTTAAAGCGCCTGGGCACATTTGGACCAAATGTGCCCAAACGGGCGCGAACGCCCCAGGTTGCAGGTGTCTTTGCCGCCGGTTCCCACGGGACCGCACCAGATAAATTTGCTGTCCGCTATGTGGCACATACCAGAGCTGCGGCCAAGATTCAATTACCCGACGCCTTTGGGGACTGAAAATCGCTTTAGATATAATAGGCCGGCAGGGGTTCAAAACCATTAAAACCGACACTGGCGTAGGTCGTGGTGTAGGCACCGGCGGAGAGGAATTGGACGCGGTCGCCAATGGCCAGATCCAGCGGCATCTCATAGCCTTTCCGTTGATACAGAACATCAACGCTGTCGCAGGTTGGCCCAGCCAGGATCGCCGGTCCCGCCGGCTTGCCGTCATGGGGTGTGCGCAGGGCATAATTGATAGCCTCGCCCTCGGTTTCCGCCAATCCGCCAAAGCGGCCGATATCCAGATAGACCCAGCGCACCGCATCCGCCTCGCTTTTGCGCGAAATCAACACCACCTCGGCCTGCAACAGGCCGGCATCGCCGACCAGATAACGCCCGGGTTCGGCCAGGGTACGGGGCAGATGGTTGCCAAAATGCCGGACCATGGCCCGTTCAATGGCACCGGCATAATCCCCAAACGCCGCCACATCTTCCACATATCGGGCCGGGAAACCACCGCCGATGTTCAACATGGACAGTTCTACGTCCCGCTGCGCCAGAGCCCGGAAGACGGCCGCCGCCTGTGCCACCGCGCCGTCCCATTGTTCCGGATCGCATTGTTGCGAACCGACATGAAAGGCCAGGCCATGAGGCACCAGGCCGATCGTATTGGCCTTTGCCAACAGCGCGGTTGCCATGGCGCCATCACAGCCGAATTTTCGGGCCAAGGGCCAGCGGGCGCCGGCATTTTCCACCAATAGGCGACAGAATACCTTGCTGCCCGGCGCGGCCAGAGCCAGCTTTTCCAGTTCCGCCTCGCTGTCGAAGGCGAACAGCTCCACGCCCCGTTCAAAAGCATGGACAATGTCACGTTGTTTCTTGATGGTATTGCCGTAGGACAAAGTCTTTGGGTCCGCGCCTAGGCGCAGGACCAGGTCAACCTCGTTGGGGCTGGCGACGTCAAAGCTGGCGCCCAACTCCATTAACCGTGAAATGATCTCGGGCGCCGGGTTGGCCTTGACGGCATAAAAAATCTCTACCGCCGGCAAATGCCGCCGCATCTGTTCATAACGATCGGCCACGATATCCAGATCAACTACCAAAAATGGCGTCGTCGGATCCCGCTCCTCGATAAAGCGTGCAATCTTCTCCGTCATCGTGGCAACTCTGCCTTGCCGATCATCGGCAAGACGCCACGGCGCTGTTCGGTCAGTTCGATCCGGCTGGGGCGCAGAGCCTCCCGCAGGGCCGCCGCGGCCCGCGCGGGCTCCGCCTCGCCGCACATGAAAATGTCAAAGGCAGCGAAGGCGTGTTCGGGCCAAGTATGAACGCTAATATGGCTTTCCGCCAATACCGCAACACCGGAAACCCCGCCAAAGGGCGAAAAATGATGCAGGTGCAAATGCAACAATGTGGCCTCCGCCGCCGTCACCGCAGCTTCCATGGCCTGACCCAGGCGTTCGGGGTCATCCAAATGCGCGGCACCCCACATGTCCAGCAACAAATGAATGCCGGCAAAACGGACGCCATTGTGCGATTTAAAATGGTCGTTTGGGACCGGATCTTCATTCGCGACGTCAACCGTCAAAGTTTGAGGCCGAATGACCGCCATTGGCGCCCCCTCCAAAGCTGTATGAATTACGTCGTCGAATGCTAAAAACCGGCCCACCACCCAGGCCCAGAGCGGTCGCAAGATAGGATATATTCTCGTGGATGCAAGCGGTAATTTCACTGCATTGTCATCCCGGTGGCGTCATTATCAATCGGCCCCATGGCGCACTACGCCTTGCCATTCCTGGTGGCTTTGGCCGATGATGGTTGGGCGTCAGATATTCGGGGGGAAAACTCATGCCGACGGAGTTACGAAAGATCGTCTTTTCCCATCGGGAGTTGATTGAAGCATTCGATCAACGCCCAAATAACCTTCTCGGCAATGCCGAAGCGGTGCCGCCCGGCGCCGTGCGCGGCGTGCATGTTTTCCAGAAATTTGGTGGTGGTGTGAAGGTTCTCTTGGATATCGAGGACGAGACGGAAGGGCGGCTGAAACGCTTCAATCTCAATGCGGAGTTTATTTCAGAACTCTTGCTGCATTATTGCGCCACGCTGAACATTCCGGTGGCGCGCGAGGCGGACAAATATCTGGAGGTTATTGGCGACAACCTGGCCTTGAGTCAAAAGATCAGAGCTCAGGAAATCTTTGCCGAACATGCCGTTGAGCCACCGCTGGATACTTGATTCGACCCGCTTCAGCGGTTTACCCCGAGCGCATTTGGCCCAATGTGCTCAGACTCTTCAGAATAGAGCAATTGAACCATTTAATTTAGTCGCGTTCGTGACTCAAATTAATTGAAAATCGCCTTAATGACGCCGGCGCTCTCGAAAGCGTTGCACCAAACGCAGACTCCACCAATAACCCAGAAAGGCCGACCCGAATGCCCAGGGCACGCAACCCAGCAGCATGGGCACCCCCCATGCATCGAAAATTCCGACCGCATAAATCCAAAGGGATTCCAAAAACGAGGCGTCGGTCTGCAGCAGTTCGACCAATCGATCCGAGAACATGGCGTAGCCGCCTGCGTCGCCCCACCGGCCCAACATCGCCTCGCCCGTCAGCAGGAATAGATAATAGATCGGCGGCGCCGTGAAGACATTGGTCAGCCAGGTCCACAGCATGCCGACAACGACGTTGAAATCCCAGGCGGGACGCAGTAAGCGCACCGCGGCCCAAATGCCCGCGACGATCAGCATTTGGAAGCCAACCGTCGGCGTCATCGCCACCAGCAGGCCAACGAAGACGCCGCGCGCCGTATAATCGGCGGCGGCGGGGGAGCGGAGGACCGGGATCACCAGACGCAGGCGCAATAGACGCCGATAACCCTGCCAGAGGTTATGTTTTGGTCTCGTCATACAACCCTAGCCATTTTTTAGGGCGCCGCGTTTGCCGACCCGCTTCATCACCGCGCTGCAAACGAACAGCGTATTATCGCCTACATGAATATGCCCCCGGACAAATGCCATGCTGCCCGTACGCCGCACCAGTTCGGCCCGTGCCTCGACCAGATCGCCGGCCCGGCCGGCCGCGACGAATTCTGAATTGAAGGACACGGTGACATAGGCATCATCGGGCTCCGCCTTGGCCGTGACCGCCATGGTCAGGTCCGCCATGGTCATCAACAGGCCGCCGTGGATCACCCCATACGCGTTGGCGTGGCGTGGTTCACTGCGGATCACAAAATGATGGCTGCCATCCGGCAAAAGCCGCCAATGGAAGGGGCCGGCGTCGTTCTCGAACGGGTCAACCGGATCATAGATGATATAGCCATCAAGCGGCGGCGATGGCGGCACCGGGGTTTTTGCCTCAGACATGGTATCGATCTAACATTCGCTGGCGCCCCTTGGCGAGGGGCAATGTGAATTGGCTAGGCGCACTTGATCCGAAGGTCCTCAGGATTTCTAAATATAACAATTAAACCAATATCTTAACTCGCCTTCGTGGCTCCAATTAACTGAAAATAGCCCTCGCGGCACGGCCTTTTCCAGCCCTTTCAAATGGAGGACTGCGCGCGGCTTTGGGAATCCTTGAATTGTTCCTTGCCGATGTTGGCGGCACGTTCCACCGCGGCGCGGGCGCCAACACGTTTGAACCAGGCCCGCAAATGTTCGAATTCCTGCAAATCGATGCCATAAGCCTTGTAGCCGCGAATCCAGGGCCAACATGCCATGTCGGCGATGGAATAGGCGCCGGCCAGAAAGTCACGGTCCGCCAGACGGGTATTCATCACGCCATACAGCCGGATGACTTCGTTGGTATAGCGGTCAACGGCATAACCAATCTTCTCAGCCTTGTAGTTGCGGAAATGCGCCGCCTGCCCGGCCATGGGTCCCAGGCCTGCCATTTGCCAGAACAGCCATTGCTCCACTTCGCTGCGTTGGCGCTGCTCGTGCGGGTAAAACTTGCCGGTCTTGTTGCCCAGATATTGCAGGATGGCGCCGGATTCAAAGATCGAAATCGGCGCCCCATCCGGCCCGTCCGGATCAACAATGGCGGGCATGCGCCCATTTGGCGAGATCTGCTGAAAGTCCGCCGCGAACTGTGCTCTCTTTGATAAATCCACCAGCTTGATTTCATAGGGCAAGCCGCATTCTTCCAGCATGATGGTAATTTTCCAGCCATTCGGCGTCGGCCAGAAATATAGTTCGATAGGCGACATGTTCATCTGTCCTGGTTTGCGCCGTTCCAGCGATGCCGCCGGGCGTACTCAAAGTTTAAAGCGAAGTTATGATAGTGTTGCCGCCAATCCGCAAGTCACCTGCAAGCAGTGGGGCCGCTTTATGAAATTCGTCATGCTAGTCGAGGCACTCGTTTTGGTCCACGGCGCACGGTAAATCAATTGATGGCGCATAATCCGGGCCTGGGCGCCTTATTGGCGATTTCAGCTTTCCGTAAGGTCTGGGCGGTGGGCGCCTTGGGCGGCGTCGTACGCTGGATCGAGATGCTAGCCTTTGCGGTCTATGTTTTTGATATTTCCCATTCACCGTTTCTGGTTGCCCTGGTTTCCCTGGTGCGGATGCTGCCCCTGGCGTTTTTCGGCGCCGTCGTGGGTGTCATGGCGGACCGGGTCGACCGTCGGAAGATCGTTCTGGGCGGCCTGGTATTGCTGTTTCTGGTTGCTTTGCTGCTGGCCTGGCTGGCCCATTCGGAACGGTTGGAGATCTGGCATCTGCTCGCCGGATCCCTGATCAACGGTTTTTACTGGTCCACCGACATGCCTGCCCGGCGGACCCTGTTGGGCGCGATCGCAGGCGCGGAACGGATCGCGCCGGCCATGGCGCTGGATGCCTCGACCAACAGCTTGACCCGCGCCGTGGGCCCCGCCACAGGGGGGTTGCTGGTCGCCTTCACCGGTTTGCCGGGGGCACTGTTGCTCGGCGCCGGTCTGTATGGCCTAGCCATATTGTTGATGCTGGCGCTGCCCCGGCAGGAAGGCGGGCGGCTGGCGCCCGAGTTCGGCTTGTGGCGGACCTTGAAGGAAGGGCTGTCCTATGCCGCCAAGGATCGGGCGGTTCTGGGCATCATGATTGTGACCTTGATCTTCAACATCTGGGTCTTTCCCTATACCTCGATGATTGCGGTTATTGGCCGGGATGGTCTGGGCCTGGGCCCCTTCAATGTCGGCCTGTTAATGAGCATGGAGGGCGCGGGCGCCTTCATCGGCGCCATCGGCGTAGCGTTTCTGGGCCGTCCGTCGGACTATGGACGGATCTACTTATACGGCGCCGTCATTGGTGAAATCTGCCTGATGTTGTTTGCCATTTCACCGCATCCCCTGCTTTCGGGTCTGATGTTGCTGCTGGCCGGCGTCGGGGCGGGTTGTTTCTCCAGCATGCAGGCCACACTGATGCTACTCGTGGCGCCGCCCGAAGTCCGCAGCCGTCTGATGGGGGTGCTATCGGTCTGTATCGGCCTTGGCCCCCTGGGTTTCGCCCATTTAGGCCTGATGGCCAATTGGCTGGGCGCCGCGGAGGCGGTAACAATCATGGGCCTGGAAGGTCTATGCGCCTTTTTTCTGGCATGGTTGCTCTGGCCTGAAGTCCGCTGAGACCCTAATATGGCCGCATTGTGCCAGCGACAAGATTGACTGCAACGCAGTCTGGGAGGACAGAATGGATCTGGGCTTGAGCCTGCCGCAGGATCGCATCGATGCTTTTGAAAAGACCGGGGCCTGGATTAATCGAACGATATTTGATTATCTCGATGATACCCTGGCCGGCGGCGCAGACCGTCCGGCGATCACCTCATACAATGGCGAGACGGGGCAAAAAACAGCTCTCACCTATGGCGAACTGGATCGTCTTTCACGGCGACTGGCCCTGGCCCTGATCGATCTGGGCGTGCAACCGGGCGATGTGGTCTCGCTGCAATTGCCGAACTGGTGGCAGTTCAACGCCCTGCACCTGGCCTGCGCCCGCATCGGCGCCATTACCAATCCATTGATGCCGATATTTCGCGAGCGGGAATTGCGTTATATGCTGGGCTTTGCCGAGAGCAAGGTGGTGGTCGCGCCGCACAGCTTTCGCGGCTTCGCCTACAAACCGATGATCGAGGGGATCCGTGGTGACCTGCCGGATCTGACCCATGCCTTCTACATTGATGGCGAAGGCGCGGACGACTTCGCCACGGCGTTGCTGAGCGAGCCGCGGGAAGAGCGGGCCGATGCGGACGCGGTTCTGGCCGCGCTGCGCCCGAGGCCCAACGACGTGAACGAAGTGATCTATACCTCCGGCACCACCGGCCAGCCTAAAGGCGTGATGCATACCGCCAACAGCACCTTGGGTCATTTAAGTAGCTGGATCCAGCTGCACGGCCTGAGTGGCGATGACAAAGTCTTCATGGCCTCGCCTCTGGCCCACCAGACCGGCTTTCTCTACGCCATTCTCCAGCCCGTGATGCTGGGCGCGGAGGTTGTGCTGCTGGATCGCTGGGATGCCCCTATGGGGGTCGAACTTATAGAAAAGCACGGCTGCACCTTCACCATGGGCGCGACACCCTTCCTCAGCGACATCGTTACAATGCCCAATGTACAGAATTTTGATTTGTCGAAGTTGCGCATTTTCGCCTCCGCCGGCGCGCCGATCCCGCCGGCCCTGGTGCAAAAAGCCGCCGCCAATTTCTCCTTCAAGGTGCTGTCGGGTTGGGGCATGACGGAATGCGCCTGTGCCACCGTCTGCCGCCCCGATGATCCGGATGAAAAGGTCTGGACATCAGATGGCTATCCCCTGCCCCACACCGAGGTTGCGGTCCACAGGCCCGACGGTAGCCCAGCGCCCCAGGGCGAGGAAGGGGTGTTGAAGGTCCGCGGCCAACCCATGTTCGTGGGGTATCTGAAAAGGCCGGAGTTGCACGGCCGGGATGCGGATGGCTGGTTCGATACCGGCGATCAGGCCTTCATTCATCCCGATGGCTATATCCGCATCACCGGACGGGCCAAGGATATCATTATACGCGGTGGTGAAAACGTGCCTGTGGTGGAGGTCGAGGACGTGCTCTATCGCCATCCGGCGGTGGCCGAGGTGGCGGTCGTTGGCATACCCGATGACCGCCTGGGCGAGCGGGGCTGTGCATTTGTCACCTTGCAACCGGGCAGCAGCCTGGATCTGGAAGAGTTGATCCGCTATCTCGGTGAAATTGGCACGGCGAAGCAATATTGGCCCGAGCACCTGGAAGTGATCGATGAAATGCCGCGCACCCCCAGTGGCAAGATCCAGAAATTCAAGCTGCGCGAGATGGCCGCGGCTTTTGGCCGTTAGAGCGTTTCCGGGTTAACGAAGGCGGCAATCATGACGCAAGACGAAGCGGCCAGACAGCAACAGGAGACCCGCGATAATTGGTCTCTACGGGCCGGTGAATGGAACCAACAGGCTGATCACATGGCCAGGCTGGCCAAGGGCCTGAATGAGCCGTTGATTGCGGCGGCCGCCGTTGCGCCGGGTCATCAAGTCCTCGATCTGGCTTCTGGGGTTGGCGAGCCCGCGCTAACCATGGCCAAATTGGTCGGCGGACAGGGCCGCGTCACGGCCACCGATCTGGTGGCCAAAATGCTGGCGGGGGCGGAACGCCGGGCCGGCGAACAAGGCCTGACCAACATGCGATTTCAGGTCACGCCAATGGAAGACCTGCCCTTCGCCGACGACAGCTTTGATGCCGTGACGTGCCGCCTTGGCCTGATGTACACCCCGTCGCCGGAGACGGCAGCGGCCCAGGCTAGGCGGGTTCTGCGTACAGGCGGCCGCGCCGCATTTCTGGTCTGGGGACCGAAAGCGGATAACAGCCAGTTCATCATCGTCGACCGGGTGCTGCACGAGGTCGCGGGCATCGACCCGCACGAGGGCGCCTTCACGCCGACCCGCCTGGGTGACGAAGGCGCCTTAAACCGGATTTTGCAAGCCGGCGGATTTAGCGCCTGGGACGAGCAGACTCTGCGCTTCAGCCCTCGGGTCGATCCGGACAGCAATTTCTGGCGTCCGCAATTGGCCCTACGCCTGGGCGACCGCCTCGGGGCCATGTCTGACGAGGAGCGCCAGCGTCTGGACGACGCCATGCGTCAGGCCTACGAAGACCTGCGCGACGGTGACCGGGCGCAATTGCAGGTGCACGCCCGGATCGGCATTGGCACCGCATGATCCGGACCCACGGCGCGACCGGCGGTTGGCGCGAACCCGTATCATGGCTGCCATGCTTCGAAAGTGCCGAGCTTCAACGCACGTTTTTCATCATCCGATAGTTTGTAATTAAAGCCATAAGCGGCTGCTTCCCAACTGCCGTATGTTGGGTTGGCGACAACAATCCATTGCTTGCCCCATTTGTCCGCATGTTTTTCCATCAAGGCGGCCCGGCCCGCCTGCGTATTCCTATAGCCGTCCACGAAATCACCAAAGTTGTCGCCGATCAGCAGCAGCACCCGATAATCCTTGCCCACATGGGCCCGTCGCGGGCTCTTCTTCGACGACTCCCATTCCGGCCGCTCCTTTTTCAGCAGCACCGTATCCACGTTGCCGCCCATGGGATAACCGAATTTCTCCAAATTCTTCCGGGTCGCGTCTTCCAATTTGCCGTCCCGGTTGGAGACATAAAATATCTTTACCCCCTTGCTGGCGGCGTATTTGGTAAACGCCAGCGATCCCGGAATAGGACGCGAGGTCACGGTGTTGACGAATTTGGTCCAGGTTTTGGAATCAAAGCTTTTGCCGTTCAAAACCATCCAGGTCTGATAAGGCGAATTGTCCAGAACGGTTTCATCCACATCCAGGATCACCGCCGCCGGCTTGTCCAGATAACCATCACCCTGTTCGGCGGCGGCAAGGGCGCTCCAATTGTTGTCGGCCAAAGCCTGATCCAGGCGCAGGGTGGCCAACGCGTAGGCGGTCAGGGCGCTGCCTTTGAACTCCACCGAATGCTGGGTCCACAGAGTTGCGTTCAGATTATCGTTCGGGCCAGCGCCGGCGGGTATCGCCAATAGCGCCGCAGCAGCGAAAATCACTGCCGCTTTCACAAGATTTTTCATGTTTGCTCTCCCCCAGTTTGTCTCACGAATGATATCAAAGATTGGCAACCAAATCCGGCAAACTACCGATCCGCTCGATCCGCCGGTACCTGGAATGATTGGGTTCCGCCTGATGACGCTCGAATGAGGCCGTGACATGATACGGCACATGGACACCATAGCCGCCTAGTTCCAGGATCGGCGTCACGTCGGATGGGATTGAATTGCCTACCATCAAAGTCTGACCGGGCTGGAGACCAAAACGCGCGAACAAAGCGTCATAGGTCGCCGTATCCTTCAGGGCGACAATTTCAATTGCCTCGAAATAATGAGCCAGCCCGGATTGCGAGATTTTGTTTTGCTGATCCATGACATCGCCTTTGGTAATCATGATAAGGCGGTGGCTTCGACCCAAATCAGCCAGCACCGCCTCCACGTCAGGCAGAAGTTCCATCGGCCGGTCCAGCATCGCCTTGCCCATCATGGCAATCTCGTGGATGTCCGCCGCACTGATCCGCTGGTCGGAAATTTCGATTGCGGCCTCAATCATCGACAGGGTGAAACCCTTGACGCCATAACCGAACAGCTTGACGTTACGTTCCTCGACCCCATGCAGCCGGGTCTGGACCTCATCGTGAGGGGCATAGGCGTCAAGAATTTCTGAAAGACGTACCTGGGTCGCTTGAAAATGGTTCTCCGTGTGCCAGAGCGTATCGTCGGCATCGAAGGCGATGGTCTCAAGGCTGCTCACGACCGTCTTCCCGCAAGCGCTGTGCAGCCTTTGGCATGGCCCCGCTCATGACAGACAGGACCTGCCAAAGGGCAAAGGCGAAAGCCCCAAATGCGCCGCGACGCTTTGACCAATGTCCGCGAAGCTTTCCCGCCGGCCCAGATCGCGGGGCGTAACATTGGGGCCGAACATGATGACGGGGATATTTTCCCGGGTGTGATCACTGCCCGGAAAGGTCGGATCGCACCCGTGGTCTGCCGTCAATATGGCCAGATCGCCGGGCTGCAGCCTGGCTTCCAACGCCGGTAGCCTAAGGTCGAAGGCTTCGAGCGCCGCGGCGTATCCCGCGATGTCCCGGCGGTGCCCGTACAATGTGTCAAAATCAACGAAATTGACGAAAACAAGGGCGCCATCCGTGGCGTCCGCCACTTCCCGCAAGGTCAGAGCGAACAAACCGTCGGTGTTCGCCGCGGTGATTTTTCTGCTGATACCCCGGCCCGCGAAGATATCCGCGATCTTGCCCACGGAAACGACTTCCCGTCCGGTATCGAACGCATGGTCCAGCAAAGTGGGACCATGCGGTGGCGTGGTCAGATCACGCCGGTTCGCAGTACGCCGGAACTCGCCCGGCACCTCGCCGACGAAAGGCCGGGCAATGACCCGGGCGATGTTGAGCGGTTCAAGCAGGCTTTTTGCCCTGGCGCATAATTCATAGAGCCGATCCAGGCCAAAATGGGATTCATGCGCCGCGATCTGGAATACGGAATCGGCGGATGTGTAGCAGATCGGCTTGCCGGTCTCTATATGTTCGACGCCAAGCCGCTCAATGATCTCGGTGCCGGACGCGTGGCAGTCCCCCAGGATGCCTGGCAAGGCGCCGTCTTCGATGAGCGTTTCAATAATCCGTGGTGGGAAACACGGCCTGATCCTGGGAAAATAGCCCCAATCGAAATCCACCGGCAACCCGGCGATTTCCCAATGGCCACTCGGTGTATCCTTGCCACGGCTGGTTTCCGATGCAAAACCGTGCGCGCCCGCGGGTGCAGCATGAGCCGCCAACCCTGCCGGCAGCCGTCCGCTGCTCGCCGCTGCCGCGTGGGCCAGACCCAGCCGGATCAGGTTTGGCACCACCAGCCTCCCCTGACGCAGGCCCGGACGATCAGCCTTGCCCAGAGCGCAGGCTTCCGCAATATGACCCCAGGTATCGGCGCCACTATCGCCGAAGTCCGCCGCATCCGCCGCGCCGCCGATGCCGAGAGAATCAATCACCAGAATGAAGGCGCGGGTCATAAATTTTCCCCCGTGATGCGTTGACGAACCATCGGAGCCGGTTGCGGCGCGCTGTCGGCAACGGCAAAAGCCGCGCGCAATTGCGCGATCGCGGCGTCGGCGGCGGCTTCGTCACGGGCGTGGATCATGGCCAATGGCCGATCCGGGCCGACCCGGTCGCCGATGCCGCGGACCTCGCTCAAACCTACCGCATGGTCGATGTCATCGCCGGCCCGGCGGCGGCCGCCACCCAGGCCGACGACGGCAACGCCCACAGCCCGGGCGTCCACCGCACTGATAACACCAGCGCCATGAGATAGGCACGGTATCCGCAAAGGGGCGGCTGGCAGGCGCCGGGCGTGAGCCTCCAGGAAATCCGTGGGACCGCCAAGGGCGGCGACCATGCGAGCGAAATGAGCTGCCGCAGCCGTGCTATCCAACGCCTGTTCAGCCTTGCGCCGCCCATCTTCGACGCAGTCGGTGATGCCGCCCAAGGTCAGCATGTCTGCCGCCAAGGCCATGACAATCGCATGCAGACGGCTATCACGTTGCCCCTTGCCGGTTAGATAATCGACGGCTTCCCCGACTTCGAGAGCATTGCCGACGGTACGGCCCAGGACCTGATCCATGTCGGTGATCAGCGCGACGGTTTCAAGACCGGCGCCGTTGGCGACGCTGACGATGCTGCGCGCCAATTGCTCTGCCATGGCCTCCTCAACCGCAAAGGCGCCACTGCCGGTTTTGACGTCCATCACCAGGCCCTGGAGGCCCGCGGCCAGTTTCTTCGATAGGATCGAGGCGGTGATCAGGGGAACCGATTCCACCGTCGCCGTGACATCGCGGATGGCATAAAAACGGCGGTCGGCGGGCGCAAGGTCGGCGGTCTGGCCAATGATGGCGCAACCCGTATCCGCCACCACCGTGCGGAACAAGGCGTTGTCGGGCGTCGTTACATAGCCGGGAATGGAATCGAGCTTATCAAGGGTGCCGCCCGTATGCCCCAAGCCCCGGCCGGAAATCATCGGCACGAAACCGCCGCAGGCGGCAACGATCGGCGCCAGCATCAGGCTGACCTTGTCGCCGACGCCGCCGGTGGAATGCTTATCCAGCACCGGACCGGGCAGATCGAGACCGGACCAGTCAAGCACGCTGCCCGAATGGGTCATCTCACGTGTCAGGATGACGCATTCGTCCATGCTCATGCCTTGGAAAAACACCGCCATGGCGAATGCGGCCACTTGTCCCTCGCTGATCGACTGGTCCGTCAGGCCGCGCACCATGAAGACAATTTCCTCTGGCGTAAGGCTTTCGCCATCCCGCTTTCGACGGATGATCTCCTGGGGCAAAAGCATCATCTAATCTGGCCCTGATAGCGCGCCAGAAAACCGGTCAGCAGGATTTGTAGCGCCTGTGAGGCGCGATCGGCCGCCGCCATAGTCTGGGCGTGGCTCAAGGGCGTGTCGCTCAACCCGGCCGCGAGGTTGGTGATGACCGACAGGGCGGCCACTTTCAGACCGGCGTGGCGGGCCAGGATCACTTCCGGCACGGTGGACATGCCGACCGCATCCGCGCCCAGAATATTCGCGGCCCTGATTTCCGCGGGCGTTTCGAAATTGGGCCCGCAGAACCACATGTAGACGCCATCGTCGAGATCGATGCCGGCGGCGGCAGCCGCCTTGTGAAACATCGCGCGAAGGTTCTGATCGTAGGCGCCGCACAGATCTACGAAGCGCGCACTGTCCGGCTCGCCGAACAGGGGTGAAACGCCGGTAAAGTTGATGTGGTCGGACACCAGCATGATGCTGCCCGGGCCTGTGCCGGGGTTCACGCTGCCTGCCGCGTTGGTGATGATCATGCACTCAACGCCCAAGGCTGCAAGGGTGCGAACCGGGATTTTCATGCCGCCCGCCTGGCCGCTTTCATAGTAGTGGGTTCGGCCCTGCATTACCGCGACCGGCATGCCGCTGACGCTGCCAAGCAGCAGGCGACCTGCATGTCCCGCCACCCCCGTTTCCGGAAATCCCGGCAGGTCGGCATAGGAAATGGCGACCCCATCATCAAGCGTGTCGGCAAAGCCGCTCAGACCAGAGCCCAGGATCAGGCCGACCTTGGGGGCGAAATCCGGCGCCCGTGCGCGAATGAGATCAATGGCGCTCATTCGTCCCGACCCGGCCTGACATGCTCGGGCCCGAAGGAGAAAGGCAGTAATTCGCCCAGCGTAAAGCTGCGGCGCAAGCCTTCGGGGCCGCAGACGTGGATCGGCGTGGCCGCGTCGGCAAATTCCCGTAGCCGCTGCCGGCAGCCGCCGCAGGGCGTAACCAGGGCATCGCCAGTGCCGATGACGGCGGCCTCGATCAACTTTTCTTCGCCAGCCATGACCAACTGAGAGATCGCCGCGGCCTCGGCGCAGCAGCCCTCGGGAAAGGCGGCATTTTCCACATTGCAGCCGGCATAGAGGGCGCCGCTTTCCCCACGCACCACGGCGCCAACCCGAAATTTGGAATAAGGCGCATAGGCCTTGGCCATTGCCTGTTGGGCCAAGTTAAACATCGCATCATCCATCTCACGCCTCCTTGACGTAGGGTACGCCGATGGCTTTGGGCGCCACCGCCTTGCCGATGAAACCGGCCAACAGGACGACGGTCAAGATATATGGCAGGGCCTGGATCAATTGCACCGGGATTTCGCCGATGCCCGGCACGACGACGCCCTGCAGGCGAATTGCGACCGCATCCAGCAGACCGAACATGAGACAGGCGCCAAGCGCCGGAACAGGCCGCCATTTGCCGAAGATCATGGCCGCCAGCGCGATATATCCCTGGCCCGCGGACATGTTCTGCACAAAGCCGGCGTTTTGCGCAATTGCAAGGTAGGTTCCGGCGATACCGGTCAAAAGACCGCCGATGAGCACCGCACGGTAACGCAGCCAGGCAACCGAAATGCCGGCGGTATCGACCGCCTGCGGGTTTTCGCCGACCGCGCGCAGGCGCAGGCCGAAACGGGTACGGTAGACCACCCACCAGGTCGCAAATACGGCGGAAAAGGCTATATAGACCAACAGATTATGGCCACTCAGAAAACCGCTATAAAGCGTGCCGAGCAGCGGCACATCCCGCAGAACATCGGCGAAAGGCAGGGTAATCGGCATAAAGCGGGCATCCGGTCCGACACTGGGCGTCTGGCCGCCGCGCTGGAACCAGGCGATGCCCAGCACCACGGTCAGGCCGGAGACCATAATATTGATGGCTACGCCGCTGACCACGTGGTTGCCGTTGTGGGTGATGCAGGCAAAACCATGCAGCAGGGCAAGACAGATTGCCAGAGCGATCCCGGCGCCCAGGGCAAGCCATACGGATCCGGTCACGGCGGCGACACTGGCGGAGATGAAGGCGGCGCCCAGCATTTTGCCTTCCAGTCCGATGTCGATGATGCCGGCGCGTTCCGAGAACAGGCCGGCCATGGCGCACAGGATCAAAGGCGTCGCCACCCGCACCGTGGCATTGGCGGTCAGGACAGTGAAGACGAAAGCATCTTCCATTGCCTAGGCCGCCGACACCGCAGGTTCAGGGCGCGGCTTCACGGCATAATAGATCCGCGCCACCCAGGGCGCCGTCATATAGGCCAAGGCGCCGGAAAATAGAATGACCAGTCCCTGTATGGTTACCACCAATTCGCGGGTGATGCCGGGCACCTCAAACGCCAGTTCCGCGCCGCCTTGATAAAGCACGCCGAACAGCAGGCTTGCCAGGACCACGCCGATGGGGTGATTGCGGCCCATCAGGGAAACGGCAATCCCGGTAAAGCCATAGCCGGCGGTAAAATCGAGCAGCAATCTGTGATGTACACCCATCACTTCGTTCATCCCGACAAACCCGGCCAGGCCACCCGAGATGCACATTGTGATGACAATGACGCGGCGGGGATTGACGCCGGCGTAGACCGCCGCCCGCTCGTTATGGCCCACGGTGCGCAATTCATAGCCCCATCGGGTCCGCCAGATATAGGCGCCCAATCCAAGACAGCAAACCGCCGCCCAGACGATCGAGACGTTGAGCGGCGAGCGGGCGAAGGAGACGCCAATCCAGGCAAGCGCCTCGTGCACGAAAGGCAGATGACCACTGACATCGAACTCCCGGCTCTGCGGTGACATTTGGCCGGGCTGGATCAGGACATTGACCATCAGGTAGACCATCAGCGCCGCGGCAATGAAATTGAACATGATGGTGGTGATCACGATGTGGCTGCCGCGGCAGGCCTGCAGGTACGCCGGCACCGCCGCCCAGGCGGCGCCGAAGATCGCCGAGGCCAGCAATCCCAGCGGCAGCAACAGGACCATGGGCAGTGCGGAATCAAGGGCCAGCATGACCAGACCAACCCCCAGGCCGCCGATATAGGCCTGCCCTTCGCCGCCGATGTTGAACAGTCCGGCGTGAAAGGCGATGGCCACCGCAAGACCCGCAAAGGTGAAATTGGTGGCGTAGTAGAGGGTGTAGCCGATGCCTTCCTGATAACCCAGGGCGCCTTTCACCATCACGGCCATCGCGGCAAACGGGTCTTCACCGATGGCAGCGATAATCAAGCCGGAGACGATCAGGGCCAGGGCTATGTTGAGCACTGGGATCACGCCAGTATCGATCCAGCGGGGGAGGCTGGCGGCAGGCATATTCACGCGGTCGCTGCCGCGGCGTTCGCCATCATCAGCCCCAGGGTGCGCTCGTCCGCATCCACCGCCGGCAGTTCGGCGACGATGCGGCCTTCGAACATGACCAGGATCCGGTCGCTGAGCGCCATGATCTCTTCCAACTCGACTGAAACCAGCAATATGGCGCAGCCCTGGTCGCGCATATCAATCAGTTGCCGATGGATGAACTCAACCGCGCCGATATCAACCCCGCGCGTCGGCTGGCCAACCAGCAACACGTCCGGCGCACGGTCGAGTTCACGGGCCAGAATCAGCTTTTGTTGATTACCGCCTGAGAAATTCGCCGATAAAACCGCCGGCAAGGGCGGGCGGACGTCAAAGCGCGCCATCAAGGCGGCGCATTTTTCAGCTATCGCCGCTTGGTTAAACATGATGCCGTCCTGATACAATGGCTCGTTCTGGTAACCTAGTATGGCTGATTCCTTGGCGGAGAATTCGGCTACCATGCCAAGCCGTTGCCGGTCCTCGGGCACATGGGCGAGGCCCAGTGTCCGCAACTGTGCCGGATCGCAAGGATCATCGGGCATAATCCGGCGGCCGGCGATTTCGAAACCGCCGCCGGCAACGGGCAGGATGCCTGCAAGGACCTCCAGCAGCTCGCTCTGCCCGTTACCCGAAACGCCAGCAATGCCAACAATTTCATGGGTGCGGATTTCAAAGCTGACATCATCGACGCGCGGCACCCGATAGGCATCCCGCACCGTCAGGTGCCTAACCCGCAACGCCACTTTGCCGACCGCCACATCGGTTCTTTTCAGGCCTGACCGGATTTTCCGTCCGACCATCAGTTCCGCCAATTCTGCTTCTGAGGTCTCGGCGGTGATTTTGTCGGCGACAACCCTGCCATGGCGCATGACCGAAACCGTGTCGGTGATTGCCATGATTTCCCGCAGTTTATGGGTGATCAAGATGACGGTGCCGCCCTGGGCCTTCAGCGCCTGCAGGATTCGGAACAGCTGATCGGTTTCCTGCGGTGTCAAGACACCGGTCGGTTCATCCAGGATCAGGATTTTGGCGCCGCGGTACAGCGCCTTCAGGATTTCGACCCGCTGCAATGCGCCGACAGGGAGGTCCTGAATGACGGCTTCGGGATCAACATAGAGGTCGTATTCGGCCTCCAACCGTTTGAGCTCTTCCCCTGCGGCGGCAATGCTGTCGGCCAGAAGGAGGCCGCGCTCCGCGCCCAGTATTATATTTTCCAGGACCGTGAAGGTATCGACCAGCATGAAATGCTGATGCACCATGCCAATGCCCGCGGCGATCGCCCTGTCCGGGCTGGTAATATTGACGGCTTGCCCGGCAACCTTGATTTCGCCCCGGTCGGCTTCGTAGAAGCCGTAGAGGATACTCATCAGCGTCGACTTGCCGGCACCGTTTTCGCCGACAATACCGTGGATGCAGCCGGCGGCGATCGTCATGGAAACGTCGTGGTTGGCCCGTACCGGGCCAAAGGATTTGCTAATGCCGTGAAATTCTATTGCGGGCGGCGGAGCAGACTGGCCCGCCGCCCGCTTTTTGGTCGCGCTGTCAGCGTCGGTGGTCATATGAGCATAACAAATGCCAAAACTATGAATGCCAAAACTACCAATGATCGGGCGGCTATTTGCAGCTTTTGTCGCTCATGTAGTCGTGCACCATTATCCTGCCGGCAATGATATCAGCCTTGGCCGCGTCGACCTGGGCTTTCATATCGCCTGAAATCAGGGCCTTGTTATTTTCGTCCAAGGCCCAGTCGATACCGCCTTCCTTCAACCCGAAGACCTTGATGCCGGCCTTCCAGGTGCCGCTCCTGGCTTCCATGAATGTTGTGTAGGCCGCGACATCGACCCGTTTCAACATCGAGGTCAGCATCGTGCCCGGCTGCAGATAGTTCTGATTGGAATCGGTGCCGATGGCCAGTTTGCCGGCGTCTTTCGCCGCCTGATAGACGCCGACGCCGGTACCGCCCGCGGCGGCAAATACGACATCGACACCCTGACCGAATTGGCCGCGGGTCAGTTCAGCGCCGCGGCTTGGATCGCTCCAGGCCGACGGCGTGGTGCCGGTCATGTTCTGAATGACGTCGATTTTGCTACTGACATATTTGGCGCCTTTTTCGTAGCCGCACGCGAAACGGCGTATCAGCGGAATATCCATGCCGCCGATAAAGCCAATCTTGCCCGATTTGCTGGCCATCGCCGCCAGCATGCCGACCAGGAACGAGCCTTCATGCTCCTTGAACAACAGTGATTGCACGTTGGGCGCGACAACGTAACCGTCGATGATGGCGAACTTGGTGTTGGGAAACTCCTTCGCCACTTTTTCGATAGCGGAAGATTGGGCGAACCCGACGCCAAGGATTATGTCGGAACCACGCTGGGCCATTTTGCGGATCGCCTGTTCCCGCTGGGTCGGGTTGGTGATCACGAACTCGCGGTGCTTGACGCCGGTTTCCTTGTTGAATTTCAAGACGCCGTCATTGACGCCCTGGTTGAACGACTTGTCAAACTTGCCACCCATATCGAAAACCACCGCCGGCCGCAGATCTGCCGCCGAAACCGCGGCCGATGCCACCAAAAGGATTGCAGATGCCAAAAAAACGGATGCGGGTTTCATAATGCTCTCTCCCCAATTGTTCTCGTGCCTTATGCCGGCGGCCCACGGCGCACCGATTACTTGCCAACCGATACCCTAGTAGTCCAGCATTGGTACTGGCAAGATGGACTCTGCATTATTGGCAAAATAGCGCACGTAGGATCTGCCGTATTGGCAAGTATACGATCAGCTCATCGCTTTCACCCTCATCGCCGAAGGCGAAGGGCAAAGCCGCATCGGCGATCTATTGCCATCGCCTACCCGGCAAGCAGATACTTGAACGACCGCAAAACGCCGATGGTAGAATTTCGGCATGCAACAGAATAATCCATGGCGGTTGGCCTTCGCCGCTTTACTGTTAAAATGTGATATGTTCGCAACCCATTCTAGTTGAAAGTTCATAACCGCGGCGAGGCCATGACGTAAGGAATTCGGGTAAACTGGAGCACGCTTCAGACAAGTACCTGGGTTTGGCGGAAATCCTTTACCTGAACGCCGCCATCGCTATGTTGCTGATATTTACCGTGATTGACGCAGTCGTATTGAGTTTCGGCCCTTGGCCGGAAGTAGCTTTGGTGAAGGCGGAGCATGGGCTGTTCTTCATTTATCCGGATCTTCTGCTCCTACCGATGCCGCGGCTTTACAAAGCCTAAGTACAACATAGAGAAAGCAAGCGCGGTGCTCGAGAACCGGCAAAATCAAAGAGCATTGGTCGAAGACCGCATTTTGCCAGTGGCCAAACGTCGACCACGCCTTCAACAATCGCCCGACGAATCGCATAGTGGCAGTTCTCTGCTGCCCCATTCGCGACATTCACAGTCCGCTCCGATCAGTGTGGATTTGGATGAGGTACACCGCTAGAGTTCCACAATGTCGGGGAGAATTCAACGCAGGCTGACAGCGATCCTAGCCGCTGATGTGGTCGGATATTCTCGTCTCATGGGCGAGGACGACTCCGGCACGCTTTCGGCATTGCGTCAGCTGCGTTCGGACGTATTCTCACCGACAGTCAGTTCGCACAACGGAACCGTGGTTAAAAGCATGGGGGACGGCTGGCTGGTGGCATTCGACAGTGCCGCTGATGCAGTCAACTGCGCGATCAAGGTGCAAATGGCGCTATCGAATCACGCTCTGATCAGACTACGGACCGGGATCCACGTCGGTGACGTTACACACGAAAACGAGGACGTGTTTGGTGATGGCGTCAATATTGCCGCCCGCCTGCAGGAAATAGCCGAACCTGGGGCGATCGTCATTTCAGACATTGTGAAACGCAGTGTAGACGGCAAGCTGGCCTCGGTTTTTAAAAATTTGGGCTTTCAAAAGTTAAAAAATATCGCCGAACCGGTTGCAGCATTTGGTTGGGGCATGACCGGAGTCAAGGTTACTCCGGCGACCCGAACACCACCAGACAAACCCTCAATCGCGGTGTTGCCGTTCGATAATATGTCTGACGATCCGGAACAGGAATTTTTCGCCGACGGCATCGCCGAGGATGTCATTACCGCGCTCTCTCGCTTCCGCTCACTTTTCGTTATCGCCCGCAATTCCAGTTTTTCCTACAAAGGCACCTCGCCGGACATTCGCACGGTCGCTGGCGAGTTAGGTGTGAAGTATGTGGTCGAAGGCAGCGTCCGCAAGGCAGGCAATCGCGTGCGGATCACCGCGCAGTTGATCGATGCCACCAGCGGCAACCACCTTTGGGCCAACCGCTTCGACGGCAGTCTGGATGATGTATTTGAACTACAGGACCAGATCACCGAACAAATCGTTGTCGCCGTCGAGCCGGAAATCGAAGCCCGCGAACGTGAACGCGCCAGACGAAAGCCGCCGGAAAGCCTAGACGCCTGGGAACTGATGCAACGTGGTCTTGCGCATTTCTACCGTATCAACAAGGCTGATCGCACAGAGGCCATACGCCTTTTCAGCGAGGCGGTCGCGTTGGACCCGGAGTTCGCACGTGCGCACGCTCATCTCGCTTATGCTCTACTGTCTCTGGTAACGCTGGGTTACGCCGAAGATCGCGCAGCAGCGATGGCATCGTCCCGGGCAGCGGCCGAACGGGTGGTTTCTCTTGATCCCAACGAGCCGCTAGCGCATTTTACTTTGGGAGAACTCCATCTCTTTGCCGGTGAGATCGAAATGGCGATCGGTAAAATGCAGACTGCGATTGCCATCAACCCCAACAGCGCCCAAGGTTATTTTGGCCTTGGCTTCGCCTACCATTATGGCGCCGGCGAAGCGGAGCAATCCTTGCCGCATTACGATGCAGCGTTGCGCCTTAGCCCGAATGATCCTATGCGCTGGATGACACTCATGCTCAAGGGTTCAGCGTTGCGGCTACTTGGTCGTTATGCCGAGGCGATCTCTCATTGCCGCCAGGCTTGTCAGTTCCCCGATAAAGGCTTCCTGCCCTACATGCATCTAACCACGGCATTGGCGGAAGCCGGACATATTAGCGAGGCGAAGGCGGCTGTCCAAATGGCTATGCAACTGCAGCCGGCGTTTTCGATCGGCTTTATCCGCGAACGCTTTACCGGCATACATCCAACGGTGCTGCAGAGCCTGCTAGAAGGCTTGCGGAAGGCAGGCGCACCGGAAAAGTAACCGCCTGAATGCCAGCGTCAGGGCCGGTGAGCACTGTCGGCCATCGCCGGTATAACGCCTATTATCGGGGTCAGATTATGTCTCGCTGAATTGCCCATGCCGGCCGGCGCCGGCGGCGAAACGGGCGGCGCCGCTTTGGGCCTCGGCCGCCTTGGCGGCAAGGGAGAGCTCTTTTTCCACCTTGATGGCTTCCTCCAGGGTTCGGCCCACCTGCAGATAGGCGGAGCGGCGATCGGAGCGCATGGCGATCTGGGGGAATTCGGCAATCTGGCGGGCCAGTTCCTCGGCCGCCTGAAGGGTCTTGCCCATGGGCGCACGGCGGGTGGCGAGGCCCCAGGCCATGGCTTCGTCGGCGCCAACACCCCGGCCCGTGATCAGCATATCCAGGGCCCGGGCGGATCCGATCAGGCGGGGCAGCCGCACCGTCGTGCCGTCGCTCATGGGTACGCCCCAGCGGCGGCAGAAGACGCCGAATACGGCGCTGTCATCGATCACCCGGATATCACACCACAGGGCAAGGCCCAGACCGCCGGCAACGGCATGCCCGGCGACCGCCGCGATCACCGGCTTGGACAAGGTTGGGGCGGTGGGCCCCTCGGCATCGCCGGCCCAGGCGACATAGTCGGCGCTGCCGGCCACCTGTTTCAAATCGGCGCCGGCGCAAAACGCCCCGCCTGCCCCGGTCAAAACGGCAACCAGCTGGCTGTCATCGGCATCGAAATCCCGCATCGCCTGGCCCAGGCCGCGGGCGGCGGCATTGTCCAGGGCGTTGCGCACCTCTGGCCGATTGATAATGACCGTGGTAACCGGGCCCTGGGCTGCCAGTAGAATTTTGCCATCCGCATAACGCTTCATACCGTTGGTCCTTGCTGGTTCAGTTCAAATTGCCCGGGGTCGGGGGCCGGCCGGGCCAGGGCAAGCATTATGCTGCCGATCGCCAGGACCAGATAGCCCAGAAAACCAAGCGCCATGGTTTCCATGGCCACCCCCCGGTCAATCAACCAACCCAGGGTAACCGGCGACAGGGCGGAGGCCCCGACCCCCATGGACATGACCAGCGCGCGGATCGCACCCAGATGCAGGACACCGTAGAATTCGGGCCAGGCGGCGCCGATCAGGGTCTGTCCGCCGCCGCTCGTGAGGCCCAGCATCAGGGTCAGGGCCACGGCCGACATCGGATGATCGAACAGGATTATGATCAGACAGGCAAGCACCAGAGGATAGAGGTAAAAGGGCAGCAGCCGGCGTGCGCCATAGCGGTCGATCAAAGGCCCAAAGGCCAGGTTGGCGCCAATGGCGCCAACCGTATAGGCAACAAAGGCGGAGGCCATCCAGGCCAGGGTCCAGCCCTTGGCGAAAGCCAGGTGGGCCTGATGAAAAAATAACCCCGTCACAATGAACGATGGCGCGGTAATGGCAAAGCACAACAAATAAAAGCGCGGGTCGCGGACGACTTCGGCCCGGGTCCACTGCCGCCGCCGCGCGGTCCCGGCGGTCTTTCGCGGATCGTCCTGTACGCCGTTCTGGTCCGGTCCGGTCAGACCGGACTCGACTGCGGTGCGGGCCAGGAAAAAGTGGTGCCGGGCGCCATGGCCCCGCAATAGCCATAGGGCCAGGGGGATCAGGAACAGCGCCAGGGTGGCGGCAATGGCGGCCCAGGCCATACGCCAGCCCAGCATGCTGGTCAACCACACCGCCAGGCCGGGAAATACCGCCACGCCCATGGGAAAGCCCAATATGGCAATCGAAACGGCGCGGCCGCGCTCGGCCTCGAAATAGCGGCCCATGCTGGTCATCGCCGTATGGCTCATCAGGCCCTGGCCGGACAGGCGCAGGGCAAACAGGGCCGGCGCCAAAGCCCAGGCCGCCGGAATCACCGCCATGTTGGCGCAGGCCAGGATCAAGGCACCGCATACCAAGGCCGTGACCCAGCGCAGATCGAAGCGGTCGATCAACTTGCCGGCCCAAATCAGGCAGACACCGCTGGCCGCCGTACCCAGGGCGTAATAGCCGCCAAAGCCACCATGGCTTAAGCCGAACTCGGCCCGTATATCGGGGCCGAAAACAGCAATGAAAAAGGTCTGCCCAAAAGCCGAGAAAAACGCGATGAGCACGCCAAAGCCCAAGAACCGCCGGTTATTGAAAAGGAACTTTAGATAAGCCATGAAAAATGGTCGCCGCCACTCACCGTCGGCTGCGGCCGGCGCAGTTAATGCAGGTGGCTACCGCCGGGTCCAGTTCCAGCCGGGCGGGCGCAATGGCCTCGTCGCAGCTGACGCAATAGCCGTAGCCGCCGCCTTCCAGGCGTCGCAGGGCAGCCTCGATCCGCTGCAGTTCGCCCACCCGGCGGCGCTCCGATTCCTGAGCCATGGCCTGATCCTGCATGGCATCCATCCGCGACAGGCGGCCCACCTTGCTCTGATCCAGTTCCACCGGCTTCCGGCTCTCGTGGGCACTGTCCGACAAGGCGCGCAGTTCCGCCTGCCGGGCCGCCAACCGCTCTGACAGGCCGGCGAATTCACCATCCTTTTCCCCAGCATTCATGCCTGCTTCATAGCAGCCCCGGACGGTCCTGCCCAGCCGCGCAAAGCCCCGGGCCCGGCCGGGCGCCGGTTAATAGTTCACGGAATTGGCGGAACCGCCGTCCACGGCAATGGATTGACCGGTCACCATGTCTGCCAGGGGCGAGCAGAAGAACAATGCGGTGGCGGCGATATCCTCGGGCTTGATCAGGCGGCCCATTGGAATACTTGCGATTTGCCTGGCCTCAATCTCGTCCACGCTGACATTGGCGTCCCGTGCCTGGCGATCAAAGCCCTGCAACATCCGGTCGGTTGCCGTGGTGCCGGGGTGAACGCAATTGACGGTAACGTTATGGACCGCGACATGTCCGGCGAACTGTTTGGTGAAGTTGGCGACACCCGCGTTGACGATGCCGTTGGTCACACGCAGGGGCGCGGCGATCCGCGCCGTCATGCCGCCAATATTGACGATGCGGCCCCCGCCCTGGACTTTCATGTGCGGCAAGGTTTCACGGGCGCTGCGAATGTACGCCATCAGCTTGACATCAATATGGTAACGCCAATGTTCGTCGGTCTGTTCATCGAACGGCGCGCTCATTGAGGTCACGGCGTTATTGATCAGAATATCCACGCGCCCGGCGGCCTTGGCGGCCTGGTTTACGAAATTCTGGATATCTTCAAGCCGGCTGACATCGGCAACAATGGGCCAGACCTGCACGTTCAATGCCCGGATCTCTTCCGCCGCCCGTGCCTGTGTTTCCGGCGTCCGCCCACAGAGGGCGATGTGCGCGCCCTGCGCCGCAAGCGCCAGGGAAATCGCCCTGCCGATGCCCCGGCTGCCACCCGTCACCAGCGCAACCTTGTCCCGCAGATCAAAATGCATGGCGGCGGCTAGACGCGTTCGTATGGTGTCCGTTTGACCGTCATTACATTCACCCCTTCGATCCGAATGAGCCGCGTCTCGCCCGTACGTTTGGGGGCATGCACCTGTCCGGCTTCGTAGGCGACCGCCATGCCCGGCCTTAGTTCGTACGACTTGAAAGCCTCGACTTTACCCGGCCTGCCATCTTTCGGGGCCTCGACCACCCGGTATTCCGTCATCTCCGTCGTACCACTGGCCTGGCCGTAGATCGCCCAGGTGGGGCCGTGATCATGGGGCGGAGATTCGTTCGAACCCTTGAACACATGCGCCAAGATACAGAACTTCAGTTCCGGATCCTCATAGATGATCTTGCGCGGCGCATCCGCGTCCGGCCCCAAATACGTTGCCAGAACATCCGCATCCGACAGTATCTGCTCCAGACCCTGGCGCACCTGCTCCAGACCCTCCGGCCCAGGGTTCTGCTTCAGGATGTCGTGGCAACGGCTGCCGAATTGCTCAATCGTCTGGACCATGGGCTTCTCCTCACTAGCTCTTTAAAATTTTAACCAGGGCGGGGCGCGCCATACAACGGCCCAACCAGGCGGTCAGGTTGGGGAAGGCCCCGAGATCGACTTGCGCCAATTTTACCCAACTGAGCACCGCCGCCACATTCAGATCGGCGATCGTAAAGCGGTCCGCCACCAACCATTGCCGATCCGCCAGGGCGTCATTCAGAATGCCCAGGGGTTTCTGCAAGGTGCCTACGCCCTGATCGGCCAGGTTGGCATCCCGTTCTTCTTCGGGCCGCAAGACCCGATTGAACAATACGCTCAGAGCCGTGCTTTCCACCTCGGTCACGGCCCAAAAGGTCCATTGCAGGATCATCGCTTCTTCGGCCAGATCCCGGGGCGCCAGATCGCCGCCATGCTTTTTTACCAGGTACATGTTGATAGCCATGGATTCCGATAGTACCAGGCCGTCATCGTCAATAGAGGGTACCTTGCCGGCCGGATTGACTGTCAGGTAATCCAGACCTGTTTCATCCTTTTGCCGCTGGTGATAATCGAGGCCCAATTCCTCGGCCAGCCACAACGCACGCAGGGTCCGCGACCGGGTGGCGCCAAATATTTGCAGTCTGCTCATGCGCCTATCCTCTTGCAGGGCGTCCCCACGGGTGCGCCCCTATGAATGTGCCACCGCGCCGCCATCGCTCATATGGCCCAAGCGGGCGTCGAAATTGCGAAAATGATCCTCGAACCAATTTTTCAAACGCCCCGCCAGCAGATCGGGAACGTCACCAAAATGACCCGTGTGATGATCGTCCATGATATCGCGAATGGCGTCCAGCAATTGTTCGTGATCTTGTTTGTGGAGCCGATACTCATCATAGGCGGTATCACGCATGATTTTTTCCTCCAGTGCGAAGTGGGCCGATATGTTGGCAAAGACTTCGCCCAGGAAATCCGCTACGGCGCCGCCATCTGGATCGCGGTCAAGTTCGCCGTGGAGCTGGTTCAGCAGTTCCACCATTTCTTGATGTTCGTAATCGATCGAGGGAATCCCGGTCTCGAATTCAGCCTGCCAGGCAATAAATGTCATCGTGGTGGCTCCCCTTCCATGGGTCTTCGCCGCCGCATCGATATTGCGGCTCATCGTGCGCCAGGTTCATCAACGAAACAGGAAACCGCCCATTTCCTGGCGAAAAACGATGGCAAGGCTTTGCCGGGCGGTCAATTCAATCTCGGCCGTCTTTTGATAGTCGAAGCCCGCGCTGCGGTCACTGTCGCGCAGACGGGCGACAATCGCATGTTTGCCCGGGCTGACGGTGAAACGCTGATAGATGCGGCTGGGACCGTCCCCCGACAGGCCCGTGGGCGGTACCGAGGCGCTGTAACGGGTTTCACCGTCTATCGTCAATTCTATCACCACCGGCAGGCGCTGGCGCGGGCAATCCAGGGGCCGGCGCATGTTCGGCGCCAAATTCTGCAGTTCCGCCTGGGTGAAGCGCCGGCACCCCCCTTCGCGCTTGGCGCCATGAGCCAGACTGAGTTTGATCAGCGCCTGATCGGGCGGAAAATGGGTATAACGGGGCGAGGAGGCGAAATAACCCAAAAAGGCCGCGAACAGTAGATAGACCAAGGCCTGGCCAGCGTAACGATATATGTTGCTCATACCGTCTCCTTCTGCCGCGTTCTGGGAGGTTCGATTTCGACGGGCCGCGGTGGCAGGCCGGCCTGAAAGGCCCGCACTGCCGCGGCCACTTGTTTCCCGGTCCGGGCCCCGGGCTCAAGCTGGCCAATGCGTTCGCGGGGCACCCGGGCACGCAGATGCGGGTCACGCGCGCCCGCCAGTCGTTGCGCGGTCCAGCGCAGACCGAAACGGCTATAGCATTCGCCGCCCTTGCAGCCGGCCAGGAATACCCCGTCGGCAAGATCGCGGCTGAGGACATAGTCGATGAACGAGGGCGGCAAGGCGCCAAGGCAGGGCAATGGCACCTGTGCGACGCCATCGGTCGCTGTCTGCCTCGCTGCCATTGCGTGTTTGCAGCCGAGCATGAGAACCCTGTGATTGCCAGTCAGGTCTGCCGTGGCTGTTTGTATCTGCTGGCGCAGGTCTTTCAGGGGATGGTCGGCGAGATCGATGCCCGGCACCATGGCGGAGGCGCGGCGGAACGGCGTCGATGTGGGGCAGGCGCCGGCGCAAAGACCACAGCCGGTGCACAAACCGGGGTCGACCACCGCCTCCCGCTCGAACGGGCGGCCATCGCTGCGCGGCATCATGGTGATGGCGGCAAAGGGACAGTCTTCCTGGCAGCGGGTGCAGCCATTGCAATTGGCAAGATCGACCTGTGCAACGGATCGTCGGCGCAGGGGCGGCAGCCAGGGCAGCACCGCGATCAGGACACTGCCGCCGAAGGTCAGTGCCCAGGCCGGTCCGGCGCCCCAGATCTCCACCACCGGATAGGCAATCAGATAGAACCAGTCCAGCCCCACCACCGCCGGCACCCGGCCCAGATCGGCGGGCCCTTGGCTCAGGGCCGGCCAGAACAGGGACAGGCCCAGCAACATGGCAAAGGTGCCAACGGCCAAGCCGCGGGCGGGAAAGATCTCCGGCTTGGCCACCCGTTGCAGATGGATCCACAGCACCAATAAAAGGATCAGCGGTACGGCGATGTGCAGGAATACCATCAAGGTGAAAAAACGGTCGTCCAGAAAATCGGGCGCCAGGAAGTTGCGCGCGATTGACTCGCCGAATATCGGCAGCCAGTCCAACCACTCTGTGGTGGCGGTGGCGACATATTGGGCCAGGGTATCCCATACCAGCCAATAGCCGGTGATGCCGCAGATCACCACCAGCCACAGGATCGGAACGCCCGTGAACCAGGTAAACCAGCGGCTGCCGCGATGGCGGTCCAGCGAGAATTCACGGACCATGTGAAGCATCATCATGGCCACCATGCCGTCGGAGGCATAACGATGCAACGAGCGCATGACGCCGGCCAGATACCATTGCTCATGGGTCATGTACTCGACCGAATCGTAGGCTTCCGAGATGCCGGTATCAAAGAAGATATAAATATAAATGCCGCTGACCGCGACGACCCAGAAATAGAAGAAACCCAATGCGCCCAGATGGTACAAAGGGTTCCAATCCGGTCCGAACGGCTTATCCAGCCAGCCTTCCAGAACGTTGAAGACGGCCTGCAATGGACGCTGCAAGGCTTGCACGTAGTTCCCCTTTTTCCCCTGTTGGACGTCTTGGCCGCTGGCTTGATTAGTGCCTGTGCGACAATGTCAATGACACATACAGATGTCCGGTTTTTGTAGCACATTAAATGTCCGCTTTTATTTGCTAGGCC
>JAQBYC010000149.1 GCA_027623205.1 Pseudomonadota bacterium
GGGAGGGGGAGCGGGTGGGTAAGTCAACCTCGAAAATGGTCTAGACCAGAAAATCAGAGCATCGATCACAGGGATATATGATGTTAGGCATTGTAATTGAGTATGATTTTTCCCGCGACAAAGCGGAATGGGAAGCCGCGGCAGACGCTTTTGTGCAGGCCATTGATGCCGATCCGCGTTTGCAGGGCCGATTTTCCTGCCAGGTTAATATCAAGGGGGACGGTCCCGGGCGCCTTCATATTGGCCGCCGGGACCAAGCCGAAACCCTGGCTCATCTGCAGCAACAGGAGTTTTTAGGACCTTCGCGGCCCAGGTCAAGGCCTCCGGCGGCGATAGCCTGAAGACAGCGCCTTATAAACGAATAACCGGCACCGAAACGCGAAACCGAGTAGCGCTTCAACGGTAGTTCTTGAGGCCGGTCATTTTGCATTCGCCTCGGCTATAGGTTTCCTGAATCTCACATTGCCGGGACACCTTAACGACCACGCTGCCCCGGCACCGCTTCAGTTTTACCCAGGCTTCATAACCCAGCAACCGGGCGCTTCGGTCATCCGAGCGGACGTCAACAAAGGAAATTTGCTCGATTTGTGGCTCCGCAACATCCAATTGCGCCATTTTTTCCATCACCGGCATGGTACAACGATGGGGCGCGGCCATGGCACCGCCAGCAAAGCCAAATAGCGAAATGGCAAGAATTGTGAAAAACCGCATTACATCCCTTGCCGTTATGCACTTCGTCACATATTACGCCGATACTGCCCGCCCACCTCGAACAAGGCGTTGGTGATTTGGCCCAGGGAGCAAACCCGGACAGCATCCATCAGGACAGCGAAGACATTTTCACCGTTTCGCGCCGCAGCTTTCAGACGCGCCAACATAACGGGAACTTCCTTGGCGTGGCGTTTCTGAAAGCCAGCGAGGCGTTTCAATTGCGATTTCTTTTCCCGCTCTGACGACCGGGTCAATTCCAGGGTGGTGTTCACCGCAGGCGGTTTCGGATTGATAAAGGTATTGACGCCAATTATGGGATAACTGCCGTCATGCTTCAGAGTTTCGTAATATAAGCTTTCATCCTGAATTTTGCCCCGCTGATAACCCGTCTCCATGGCGCCCAAAACGCCGCCGCGTTCGCTGATCCGCTCGAACTCCTGTAATACCGCCTCTTCCACCAGATCCGTCATTTCCTCGATAATGAAAGAACCCTGGTTCGGGTTTTCGTTTTTCGCCAGGCCCCATTCCTTGCCGATAATCATCTGTATCGCCATGGCGCGGCGTACGGATTCTTCCGACGGCGTGGTGATCGCCTCGTCATAGGCATTGGTATGCAAACTGTTGGTATTGTCGTAGCTGGCAACCAGAGCCTGCAAGGTCGTGCGGATATCGTTGAAGGCGAATTCCTGGGCATGCAGGGAACGGCCCGAGGTCTGGGTATGATATTTCAGCTTTTGGCTACGCGCGTTCGCGCCATAGCGGTCGCGCATGGTGACAGCCCAGATGCGCCGCGCCACCCGACCCAGCACGGTATATTCCGGGTCCATGCCGGCCGAGAGGAAAAACGACAAATTCGGCGCAAAATCGTCAACCTTCATGCCCCGGGCCAGATAGCTTTCCACGTAGGTGAAGCCATTGGCCAAGGTAAATGCCAACTGGGAGATGGGGTTCGCACCGGCTTCGGCGATGTGATAGCCGGAGATGGAGACAGAGTAGAAATTACGCACCTGATTTTCGACGAAGTAGGCCTGAATGTCGCCCATCATCTTGAGGCTGAATTCGGTCGAAAACAGACAGGTGTTCTGGCCCTGATCTTCCTTCAAGATATCCGCCTGCACCGTGCCGCGGATATTTTCATGCACCCAGGCGCGGATTTTGCCCGCCTCCCTTTCATTGGCCGGACGGCCCTTTTCCGCCTCGAACGCCGCCAGTCGCTGATCCATCGCCGTATTGATGAACATGGCCAGTATGGTCGGCGCCGGGCCGTTGATGGTCATGGAGACGGAGGTCGATGGATGGCATAGATCGAAGCCGTCGTAGAGCACCTTCATATCATCCAAGGTGGCAATCGAGACACCGGAGTTACCCACCTTGCCATAGATGTCAGGTCGCGGATCAGGATCGTGGCCGTACAAGGTGACGGAATCAAAGGCGGTGGAAAGGCGCTTGGCCGCCGAGTCCTTGGAAACAAACTTAAAGCGTTTGTTGGTACGGAAGGGATCGCCTTCGCCCGCGAACATCCGCGTGGGATCCTCCCCCTCGCGCCTGAAAGGGAAGACGCCGGCGGTATAGGGGAAATGACCAGGCAAATTCTCCAGCATCATCCAGCGTAGCAAGTCGCCTTCATCCTCGTAGCGGGGCAACGCCACTTTGGGAATGGCCGTGCCGCAAATAGTGGTGGAGGTCAGCTGACTGCGAATTTCCTTGCCGCGCACTCTCGTGACAAATTCCTTGCCCCCATAGGCCAGTTTGGTTTTGGGCCAGGCTTCCAGCATCGCTATGCTATCGGCACCAACCGCGTTGGCCCGATCCGCCGCCAGTTTTTCCATGCGGCCAAGCTGCGCCCTAGGTGCGCCGGCCTTGGCCAACAAATCGCGGGAGGCAAGCAATTGCTGGCGCTCCCGCACCGCGCTGGCCCACGCCTTGACCGTGGCGCGATATGCGCGCATGCCGCGGGCGATGTCAGCCAAATACTGGACCCGGTCGGACGGCACGATGAAATCATGACGCGATGAGTGTTTGGTCGCGTTTTTTGGTAAAATTGACGACCATTGCGCCTTCCCGCGCTCGGCCAAAGCATCCAGGATGGCATGATAGAGTGCCGTGACCCCATCATCATTGAACTTCGATGCGATGGTGCCAAAGACCGGCATCTCAGCGACCGGCTGGGCGAACAATTCGTGGTTGCGTTGATATTGCTTGCGCACATCGCGGAAAGCGTCTTGGGCGCCCTTGCGGTCAAACTTATTGATCGCGACCAGATCCGCGAAATCCAGCATGTCAATCTTTTCCAACTGACTGGCGGCACCATATTCCGGCGTCATGGCGTAAATGGTCAGATCCACGAAGGGTACAATGGCCGCATCACCCTGGCCGATGCCGGATGTTTCGACCAGCACCAAATCGTATCCCGCCGCCGTACACGCCGTGATGGCGCCCGGCAGACAGGCCGCCAACTCGCTGCCCGAGCCACGGGTTGCCAACGAACGAAAATAGACCGAGCCATTTCCGGCAAATTCACCTATGGCATTCATGCGGATACGGTCGCCCAAAAGGGCGCCGCCGGATTTCCGGCGCGAGGGATCCACTGCGATAACAGCGATTTTCATATCCGGCTGATCCGCCCGCAAGCGGCGCACCAACTCATCCGTAAGCGAGGATTTGCCCGCCCCGCCGGTGCCGGTGATGCCGACCACGGGCACGTCGCCCTTTTTCGCGGTCAGCGCCACGAGTTCCCGCCCCTTGGCTTTGGATAAAGTACCCGCCTCCAGGCCGGTGATCACCCGGGCCAGTGCGCCACGGTCACCCTTTTTCAATTTGGCGAGATTTTTCGGCAATTTTCGCGACAGATCATAATCGGCCCGCTTGACCAGATCCTCGATCATGCCGACAAGACCCATGGCTTGACCGTCTTCCGGCGTATAGATGTGGCAGACACCATAGTCGTGCAGGATGCGCACCTCCTCCGGCACGATGACGCCGCCGCCGCCGCCAAACACCTTGATATGGCCCGCGCCGCGCTGGCGCAGCAAATCGATCATATACTTAAAGAATTCGATATGCCCGCCCTGATACGAACTGATGGCGATGCCCTGGGCGTCCTCGTCAATCGCGGCGGAGATAATCTCTTCCACCGAACGGTTGTGGCCCAGATGGATAACCTCTGCGCCGGTGGCTTGGATCATCCGGCGCATGACGTTGATGGCAGCATCATGGCCGTCAAACAGCGAGGTTGCCGTGACAAAGCGTAAATGATTCTTCAAGCGATAGACACCCTTGGACGGCCGGGCCAGCGCCCGGCCGGCCCGGCTCGCAGCCACGGCGGCGCCAGAAGATTTACCTGTACCGCCCCTGTTTACGCCGATGCCATCCACCGCCAATTCTCCGCTTCAAATCCATTGATCGCCTCTACATAACATGTCCGCCGCAAAGATTGCACGCCTAGATCATTCGCCTGCGAGGCAGTACACTACGGCGTCACGTTTACTGTCACGGATAATTTGATGAGGGTGCCGCAATGGCAGAAGTCGCCAAAGTAAATCCAGTGAAACAACGGCTAAAGCAGTCTGCGGAGACGCCGGCACGGGTTCATGGGCAATATCCGCGCACCCGCATGCGCCGCAACCGCCAGGACGATTGGAACAGGCGGCTGGTTGCCGAAAACACATTGAGCGTCAATGATCTGATCTGGCCGCTATTCGTGCATGACCGGAATGACGCGGTCGCAGTCCCCTCCATGCCCGATGTCTATCGTCTAAGCCTTAGTGGCATTGTCGAAGCGGCGCATCAAGCAGCGGAATTAGGTATTCCGGTGGTTGCCGTATTTCCGGCCATTGACCCTGACTTGAAAAACGCGGAAGGGGACGAAGCAACCAATCCCGACAACATCGTTTGCCAGGCCGTCCGCGCCATCACTTCGGCGGTGCCCGAGGTCGGGGTCATGTGCGATGTCGCCCTCGATCCCTTTACTTCGCATGGGCATGACGGCTTGATCCGTGATGATTACGTGGTCAACGATGAGACCGTGGCCGTATTGTGCCAGCAGGCCCTGATACAGGCTCAGGCGGGCTGCCAGATCATTTCACCTTCGGATATGATGGACGGGCGAATTGGCGCCATTCGCGACTGCCTGGATCAGAATGGGTTTGATGATGTGCGGATCATGGCCTATTCGGCCAAATATGCGTCCGCCTTCTATGGTCCATTTCGTGACGCCGTCGGCTCCGGCAGTTATCTGGGCAAGGCGGACAAGAAAACCTATCAGATGAACCCGGCTAATTCCGACGAAGCCATGCGCGAGGTCGCCCTGGACATTGCCGAAGGGGCGGACATGGTGATGGTCAAGCCAGGCATGCCGTATCTTGATATCGTTCGCCGGGTGAAGGATGAGTTCGGCGTTCCCACCTTCGCCTATCAGGTCAGCGGCGAATACGCCATGCTGACTGGCGCCGCCGAGCGTGGCTGGATGGATGGTGACCGGGTCATGATGGAAAGCCTGATGTCTTTCAAACGGGCCGGCGCCGACGGCATTCTCACTTATTTCGCGGCCAAGGCGGCGACACTCCTGCGCGACGCATAGCAACTGCCTAAACGCAGCTTCTCTATCCGCGGCAAGGCGTGGTACCCGCGCCGCCATGGCAATATATTAACACAATTTGATATTAACACAATTTGGGCGCAATCGGTTTTACCTGGAGGCTGCCGGTGAAGCGTCTTTTCGTGTTTTCCAGAACAATTACTTATATAAATAATTAATAATATCAATGTATTGTAAGCTTTAGTTCGTAAATTCATTTAATATTTTGACAACCGTGCCAAGTCTTATTTCGGGCCCGGTTCAAGGTGCAGCTGAACGGCCCGGCGCGCGCTGGCATTGCAGGGGCCGTTAATCCGGCGGCCAATGGCACCGCACCCGATGGCTCCGATCGGGTGATCTTTAATCGGCCCCAAAATATTCCAAAACGAGCGGATCGCGACCGCTGATAACGGCCGTACCCAATTGCTGTTTCTGGATGGATCCGCCCTGACCGCCGGGTCGCCAAGCGGGCAAGGGCGTCTGCATTGGGCGCGCCACCCGGCATCACTTTTTCGGCCGCACCGCCGTCAACCGGGCCAGCAGGGCCGAAGTATCCCAGCGCCTGCCGCCCAGAGCCTCAACCTCGGCATAGAACTGATCCACCAGAGCGGCCACAGGTAGCGATATCCCCAGGTTCTTGGCCGCCTGCAGGCAAATCGCCAAGTCCTTGCGCATCCATTGCACGGCGAAGCCATGTTCATATTCATCCGCCAACATGGTCTTGTAGCGGTTCTCCATCTGCCAGGATTGGGCGGCGCCTTTCGAGATCACATCGACAACCTGCGCGCCGTCCAGGCCGGCGCATACCGCCAGGTTGATGCCTTCGGACAACCCCTGCACCACGCCCGCGATGCAGATCTGATTGACCATCTTGGTCAGTTGACCGGAACCGGCCGGGCCCATCAACTGACACATCTTGGCATAGCTTTGGATTGCCCCCTCGACCTTGGCATAATCGTCACCATCGCCACCGCACATTACCGTCAACACGCCGTTTTCGGCGCCGGCCTGGCCGCCCGACACGGGAGCATCAATGAAGCCCAATCCCCGTTCCTTGGCTTCCCGGTGCATATCGCGGGCCACATCCGCCGACGCCGTGGTGTGATCCACGAAAACGGCGCCTTTTTGCATACCCGCATAAATACCATCCGGGCCCAGGGTTACTTCGCGCAGGTCATTGTCAGCACCGACACAGGCGAAGATGATGCTGGCGCCATCGGCCGCCAACTTTGGCGTACCGGCGCTGCGTCCGCCATGCGCCGCGACCCAGGCATCAGCCTTGGCGCTGGTTCGATTGAATACAGTGACATCATGGCCCTTGGCGGCCAAATGCCCCGCCATTGGATAGCCCATGACGCCCAGCCCGATGAAGGCAACCTTTTCACTCATGCCATTCTCCATAATTTACCCACATTGGGAATATACAGGGTCAAGAGATGGCGTCCATAAGCCATTCCATCCGACGGGCCACGCGGTGTTGACACGCGGGGTCTATGCAAATCAGCTGTTTAAACGCTAAGATTTCGGCCAGCGTAATATTCATGAGCAAACGATGGGTGGGGGACGGGCATGGCTTATTCGGTATTTGTGGGAGCGGGACAGTGGGTCGGGGTCGTGGACGATGCGCGGGCCCAAGGTTTATACGGCTTTGACCCGGAGCTCGGCCAATGGCAGCCGATCAGCAAGGGACTGCCGGATAATCTAGAGGTACGCTACATCGCGGTGCGACGGGATCGCCCGCGAACGGTCTATGCCGGTACCCAGGCCGGCCCCTATCGTTCCGATGATGGCGGCGAGAGCTGGCGTGCCCTGCCCTTGCCCGCCGGCACAAGTGACGAGGAAAGCGTGGTCTGGTCCATCTGCCTGGATCCCAACAATCCCGACACGATTTATGTGGGTACCCAGGGTACGGCGGTGTTTCGCAGCGACAACGGTGGCGATGCTTGGCGACGCCTGGCGATCGAGGCGCCGGACGGCGCGTTGAAGGCGAATTTCCCCATGCGGGTGATCCGCATCGCCGTGACCAGCGAAAATTCCGACCATATCCTTGTCGCGTTCGAGATCGGCGGCCTCGTGCGCAGTCTGGATGGCGGCGAGAGTTGGGACACCTGCAATAAGGACCTGTTGGAGATGAGCGAACAGACCCATCTACGCAGCGCCATCGTCAGTGACAATGAAACCGAGGGAATGATGGATTCCCACGCCCTGGCGCTTAGCCCCGGCCACCCGGATACGGTCTGGCTGGCCAACCGCATGGGCCTGTTTCGCAGCGATGACCAGGGCGCCCATTGGCGGGAATTCGGCATCGGCCGCTTTTCACCCCTGACCTACGCCCGTGATGTCATCGTCTCCGATCACCTGACGGACCGCATGTATGCCGCCCTTTCGGTCGCCGCTACGAGCGATGAAGGCTCGCTGTATCGGAGCGACGATTTCGGCGCCACCTGGTCGCGCTTCGATCATGGTGTCTCCATCGAGAGCACCCTGATGACCGTAGCGGAGAGCGTCACCACCCCCGATCGGGTCTATTGTGCCGCCCGCCGCGGCCAGGTCTTCGGTACCGAGGATGGCGGTAAAAGCTGGCGAGCCCATCAACTCCCCCATGGCGTCCAAGGCGTCTACGCCCTCGCCTGCACCTGAGGACGACTGAGATTGGTCGGAAGCGATGGCGCCATCGCCTCGTTGGCAGTGCGGGATAGCCGCAAGATAGGAACCTGGCTGCCGTGAAGTGGATAGATCATTTGTTCTGGGCCATTTCTGCTTTGGCCGGCGGCTTCGGGCCGGCGTTGGCCGAGCCCGCGCGCGTGGCGCAGATTTTGACTGCCCAGCCCGCGACCGTATTCCTTGCGGAAATGACCTGGCCAGAGGTGGCCGAGGCACTGCACCAGGGTAAACGGGCGGTAATTGTTCCAACCGGCGGGACGGAACAGGGAGGGCCGCATATGGTTACGGGCAAGCATAATTTCATTGTGCGCACGACGGCCGAGGCGGTGGCACGGGGCCTGGGAAATGCCTTGGTGGCGCCCGTGCTGGCTTATGTACCGGAAGGGTCCATAGAGCCCGCCCTGGGGCACATGGCCTTTCCCGGCACAATCAGCCTAGCCGAACCGGTATTCCAGGCGGTTTTGGAAAATATCGCCCGCAGCTTCAAGGTCCATGGCTTTACGGAGATCCTGTTGTTGGGCGACAGCGGCGGCAATCAGCGCAGCCAACAAATGGTGGCGGATAGCTTGAACCGGGAATGGGCCGGCACCGGGACCAGAGTGCTGCACCTGTCCGGTTATTACGACCCCGAGGCCAACGGCCAGTTGGCGTGGCTACGTCGGCACGGAGACACCCGGCACACCGGTGCGGCTAATGGCGGGCATGCGGATCTGCGGGATACCTCCGAGCTTTTGGCGGCCTTTCCCCAGGGTGTGCGAATGGGCATGATCGGCAAGGCGGGCGTTCGGGGAAGCGCCACGGGCGTGATCGGCGATGCCACCGGCGCGTCGCCCAAGTTGGGACAAAAACTGCTGGAATTAAAGATCGCGGCCGCCTTGGCGCAAATCAGACGCTGGCGCGCCCTGCGCCAGGAGAATTAGAGCTCCGGGAATGACCAACGCCTTGTCTGGTTCACTGCTGCTTGCCGATCCCGCTGGGATTTTAATCTGGGCCGGTCTTACGGCGTTTGCCGCCGGTTTGATGCGCGGCTTCGCCGGCTTTGGCTCGGCCATATTAATGGCGCCGATTTTCGCCGTCCTGCTGGGGCCGGTTCACATGGTCCCCATGGTGGCCAGTATCGAAATCCCCATGGGCATCATGTTGTTCCTGGGCGCCCGCCGTGCGGTCGAATGGAAATTCGTCGGCCCTCTGGCAGCCGTTGCCATTGCCGCGATGCCCGTTGGCATCTGGTTGCTGGTCAGCCTGGATGGCGCCAGTATTACCAAGGCCGTGTCGGTCATCGTATTGCTGTTCGTCGTCGTGCTGATCACGGGATGGCGCTATGGCGGGCCGCGCCCCCTGGCGCTGACGCTGGGCATCGGCGGGGTCTCCGGCGCCATGATGGCCACCACCTCGGTAGGGGGGCCGCCGGTCTTGCTCTATATGCTGGCAGCGGAAATGCCAGCGGCCACCATCCGCGCCAATATCATTGCCTATTATCTGCTTACCGGTTTCGCGCTGGTTACAATGGTCTTGCTCGCCTCACCCACCGGCCCAGCCGCTTTGATCGATGCCATTGTGTTAATGCCTGTCATTCTGATCGGTTCCTGGATCGGCAGCCGGCTCGCAGGCAAGGCGGCGGATCGGACTTACCGCTGGATAGCCTATGTTTTCCTGGCCGTCGCTGGATTGTTTGGCCTGTTTAGCTAGAGCACGTTTGACCCAAATGTGCTCGGAATTTTCAGAAAAACAGAGAAATTAGGCCAAATACTTACGTCGCGTTCGCGGCTCGAACTAACTGAAAACTTCTCTATGTATTGCGCTCTGGCGTGGCTAGGCGGCGGAGATGCAGATCGTTCACCGTCACCGTGCCGGCCAAAAGGTCATGCAGGCAGCGTCCGCGTGGATTGAAGAAGGATATGGCCAGGACCAGGAATGTGGCGATGGTCAAGCTGACGTAAAACAGTACGGTTTGCAGCGCTGCCTGGGCATAGCCGGGACGATTGCCATTCCAGGCCACCACTCGCAGATCCATCACCCGCATACCCACGGTAGCGTTCGCCGGGCCGCCAATTAGCGCGGTATGGTAGGCGATAGGCACCAAGGCGGTGGCCAGGGTCAGTACCGGCGTGAGCAGTCCAAAGGTGACGGCGACGAAAAATATCCCGATCACCCACATCACCGTCAACAAGACGGCAATAATGATCAGATCAATGGCATAGGCCACCAAACGCTTGACCCGGATGCCGTCATAAAGCTCCGGCGATGCGAGGGCATCCGGCGCCTCGCCCGACCAGACTCCGGCCCATCCATTCTGGTCACTGTCCATCTTGAAAACCGATACGGCGCGCACCGTGACGCCTCCAAATGTTGTCATTACTCTGATAATATACCCCGCTCACCTAAGAACCCGAAAATCCTTGGGTGATATGATGCGGAAATTATCTGATACGTC
>JAQBYC010000018.1 GCA_027623205.1 Pseudomonadota bacterium
GTGAACCTCCCTGAAACGATTCACCAACATTGATTCAGACTTCGCGACAATTGGAAAGGGCACATATGAGTCTCAATCAACGCAATCTGGTATTAGGCGTTGTTGGCCCGCCAGATGCTGTCGTCGTCAATGGGATAGGTGGCCTGGGTCAGCTGGGTATAGGTGAAGCGCCTCAGGTTGGAGGCACAGACGCCCGGCGTGTCCACATAGATTTCACCCTTGGCGAAGGCGCGAAAATGGGCCTGCCAGGCGATGGCGGATTTCACCACAATAATTTTCTGCGCTTCAGCTACAATCCCAGCCGCGGCCAGGTGATCGGCATCAAAGGGCATGGCTTTTGCCTCGGTCAGCATCACCGTCACCCCGTCGGCCTGAACAACTGCGACTTCGCCCAGATCGATCCGCTGTCCAGTCATATAGTCACCGCGGCGTTGATAACGGACCCGTTGCTGGAAGATGATTTCACCCACCAGGGGCACGGGCGGGCCGTGCAGATCATCGGATTTTCCGCCTACCATGCCACTGAATATGGCGTCCACGCCAAGGGCCTTGGCGGCTGCGACCGCCTGACCGTCACACAGGACGATGACGGCATTGCGGGCGGACTGATCAAGCAATTCGGCCAGGATGCTCGTGCCATCCGCTGGCGCTCCACCACCGGCATTATCGGCGACGTCGACCAGAATTATGGGACCCTCCGGCGCTGCGATGGCGCTGCGCACGGCCTCTTCCACGCCGACCAGACCGGCATCGAAATCGCCGCGTTGGCGCCAGATGGTCGTCGCCAGATCATCGGCGATCCGTGAGGTGTGGTCGATATCGTCGCCCTGCACCAAGACACCGACGCCCAGATGCGCCACGTCCGCGTAGGGAAAACCCCAGGCGATCGAGGCAGACCAGATTTCGCCCCAGTTTTCCATATCGTGCATTTTCGCCATGATGGCCGCCACTGGCGCGGCCGCCGTACCTTGTACCTGCGGCGGCGGCGCAAAGGGCAGCTTGCGCAGGATTTTCGCCGGGCGTCTGGCGCTCCACAACATGCGATGCAGCAACCGCGCCGCTTCTGCGCCACGATCACCCATGTCGTTGTGGGGATAAGTGTCATAGCCCACCAGGGCATCGGCGCCCGCGATCAAGGCGTCGGACAAATTGGCGTGCAGGTCAAAGGTCGCGACCATGGGCGTGCCGTTGGGCAATTGCCGACGGATCGCGGCCAGAAAATCCGCGTCGGCCTCTGGCGCGCCTTCCGCTACACAGGCGCCATGCAGGTGGATCAGAACGCCGTCAATCGGGCCGGCGGCGGCAAGCAGGTCCAGGCTGCGCCGTACCAGGGTCTGGTAGGCTGCCGCCGCGATCAGGCCCGACGGTATCGCCCCGGCGAACAGGCCGGGTATCAGGTTCAGGTCAAGCTCCAGGGCGGCGCGCATGGCGCCGCCGATTTCGGTATTGGTATCGGCAAAAGCCGCGAACAGGGCATCGCCTTCGGCGTACTGGTAGGCATGGAAAGCCTCCAGCCCGGTTCGTCCTTTGGCAAAGGTATTGGTTTCGTGCCAGATGCCAGTGATGAAAACGCGTTTTGCCATGGCGCGAATATGGCGTGATTTACGGCTTCATGACAAGTTCATACGCGCACCATCCCAGGTTTTAGCCAACAGCATTCCTGCCGACAGACTGCATGCGGCGATGCCGGCCATGAAGAAATAGGCGCCGTTGGCGAATTCCTGATACAGCATGCCGGCTATGGCCATGACCAGACCAACGGCGATACCGGCGCCGACCGCGCCATGCAGGCTTTGTGCCGTGGCGGACATTTCCGGCGGGGCGGCGCGGGCGATGAAATGCATGGCGCCCAAATGCGCGGCACCGAAGGTAAAGGCATGCAATCCTTGGGTCAGCAGTGCCAGCCATAGGGCATCGGACAATCCCATGGCGGTCCAGCGCACCACCCCCGCCAGGGCGCCCAGGACCAGCAGGTTGGCCGCGCCAAAGCGCGCTAGCAGGCGATTGCCCAACCAGAACAGGATGATTTCCGCTGCCACCGCTTCGGCCCACAGGGCGCCGATCAGGGTATCGGAGAAACCGACGCTGCGCCAATGCAGGGTGGCGAAACCATACAGCACCGCGTGGCTGGCATTGCCCAGCCCTCCCGCCAGCAAAAACAACAGGAATACCGGTTGCCGCAATAACCGCCCCATGGCGCCCGTCCGCGCAGGGGTCAGGGGGGTTGCCCGGCGTTCATCGGGCAGCAGGGCGCAGGCCAGCAATACCACGGTCAGCAGGGTCAGTATGGCCCATAGCACGGACCAGGAGCCAAAGGCCGCCAGCATGGGTCCGCCGGCGGCGGAGGTCGTAATGAAGGTGACCGAACCCCAGATCCGCAGCCGGCCGTAATCCAGGCCCAGGCGGTAGACCGCTCCCAGGACCACCGTCTCGCCCATGGGTATGATCGAAGAGAACGCCACCGAGGCGATCAGATTGACCATAAGGAGTCCCCAAAATCCCTTGGCGAAAAGGAAACAGAGAAAACCCAGCATGGCGGCTCCGGACAGTAACAACAGGGGCCGTCGCCGCTCGCCCCGGCGATCGGCCCATTGCGCGATCAGAGGATTGGCCAGCACGCGGAGCCAAAGGCCGGCCGATAGCAGCAGACCGATTTCGGTGGCCGACAGGCCGCGCGCTTTCAGGAAAACCGGCCAGAACGGCGCCATCACTCCAACCACGGCGAAGACCGCGCCGAAATAAAATGAGAGGTGCCAAGCCCGAAGCATTGTTACGCGCATAGTTCCGATTTGACCTATCACATTGCCAGCAGCGCGGCTGAATGTAACCATAAAGCAGTTTGGGTGAATGGAGGAACGTCAATGAATTACGATAAGTATACTTGTTTCCAAGCCAGCCGACTGGGCCGTGTTCTGACCCTGACCATGAACCGTCCAGACCAATTGAACGCCGTCAATAAGGACATGCATGACGAACTGGGCAGCATTTTCTATGACGCCCAACTGGATGATGATGCCGACGTTATCGTCCTGACCGGCGCCGGGCGGGCTTTTTCCGCCGGTGGTGACCTGGCAATGATGAAGCGCATCGCCGATGGTTCCGACGAGCCCATGTTGCGCCTGGTTGATGCCAAGCGGATTGTCTTTTCCCTGCTTGATCTGGAAAAGCCGATTATTGCCGCCGTCAACGGCCATGCCATGGGCCTGGGCGCCACCATAGCCTTGTTGTGCGATACCATCTTCATGTCATCGAAAGCCAAGATCGGCGATCCGCATGTCAAGATCGGTGTGGTGGCTGGTGATGGCGGCTGTGTCATCTGGCCGCAATTGATCGGCTATGCCAAAGCCAAGGAGTACCTGATGACCGGCGATCCCATTGGCGCCGAGGATGCCGAGCGCTTGGGCCTGATCAACCATGTGACCTTGCCGGAGGAAACCCTGACGGCGGCCCAGGCCTTTGCCAAGCGCCTGGCCGACGGCCCCACGGCGGCGATCCGCTGGACCAAGGTTTCCGCCAACATCGGCCTGAAGCAATTGGCCCATTCGATCATGGATACTTCGTTGGCCTATGAATGGCTGACCTTCCAATCGGCTGATCACAAGGAGGCGATCAGCGCCTTTCTGGAAAAACGCGAGCCGGTCTTCGGCAATACCTGATAGGATTGCTGCAACAGATTGGCCTTTGCCCTGCCCGGCGTTTGCCTGGGCATCCAGGCCGCATTTTGGGAAAAGGAACGCCGTGATGTTGAAAGTTTATGGCCGCAGCAATTCGGTCAACGTCCAGAAAGTCATGTGGGTGATTGGCGAGCTGGGCCTGGACAGCGAGCGCCTGGACGTGGGCGGGCCGTTTGGCCAGAATGACCAGGATTGGTATCTGGCCCTGAACCCCATGGGCCGGGTGCCGGTGCTGGATGACGATGGATACGTCCTCTGGGAAAGCCATTCCATCATCCGTTACCTGGCGCGGCAGTATGGCAGCGATCTGTATCCCAGCGATGCCAAGGCCTGTGGCGACGCGGACAAGTGGATGGACTGGCAGATCGGCTTTCAGCAACCAGCCATAACGCCGGCGTTTTGGGGTTTGATCCGCACGCCCGAAGCTGACCGGGACATGGCCGCCATTCATGCTGCGTCAAAGGAAACCGCGGCGCTGCAAGGCATCGTGGACCGGCACCTGCAGGGACGCGACTTCATGGCCGGCAAGCATTTGACTCTTGCCGATATCCCCGTCGGCGCCATGACCTACCGCTGGTACGGCCTGGAGGTGGAGCATCCGAATTACCCGAACCTGCGCGCCTGGTACGACCGCCTGACCCAGCGCCCGGCCTACCGGGAACATGTGATGTTGCCCATAACATAGGCTTACCTGAGGCTGCATGGGGCGGCTCTGCGCGCGTCGGCGTTGAGCAGCTCTAAAATACAATTACGTGGTGCTGTTACGCGACGTTGAGACGGAATGGTTCCGGCAGCGTGCTCCAATCCTCGTCCCGGGGTCCGCCGTCCATGTACATCAATAACGCAAATGTCGAGGGGCGGTCCAAACTGGTGAGGGGAAAATGCCAAGTGCCCGCGTTGTAGTTTATGCCGACCTGCCCCGGTACAATGAAGGCACGTAAAGTTGACAAATCAGGCGGGCCGTCTTTGCCTTGCTGCGCGGCTGCGATCACTAAATAGCGGTCGCAGTCGAGCGGCAAAAACGCCTGCGACGACAACGGGTGCCGCTCCATCTTTATCACCTCGATGGGAAGTTTCTTGGGCGGCAAGGCCCGCACCACGCCAAGATTGATGGCAAGGCCGGGCCGGCCGTTGGATAGCTGGGCCACATAGTCGCTACGGTTATCTGGCCCCGGGTCGGACAACACCTGCCCATAGGGTTCAAACGCGGCTTCTTGAATCGGTCGAGCGACGAGTTCGCGCATCATGTTCCTCTTAGGGCCAGGGCCATAAATCATCGGGGATATCGACCCTCGCATACATTGACCATGGTCCTCCACTAAATTTGCCCATGGCCGCTACTGCTGGGTTTGCGAATTACGGCGACTCGGTTTGCGTTTTGGCGCCGCCCAACTGTTCAATGATGCGGAATTTCTGCACTTTGCCCATGGGGTTGCGCGGTAGTTCGCCGACGACTTCGATCCGGCGCGGGACCTTGAAGCCGGCCAGGCGTTCGCGGCAGAAGGCTTCCAGGTCCGCCCCGTCGATGCGGGCGCCGGCGCGGGGCACCACCATAGCCGTGACCATTTCGCCCCAGCGCTGGTCGGGCAGGCCGACCACGGCGGCCTCCAGGATGTCCGGGTGTTCGTGCACGATGCGCTCCACCTCCGCCGTGTAGATGTTCTCGCCGCCCGAGATGATCATGTCCTTCTTGCGGTCGACGATGCACAGGCGGCCATCGGCCTGCCAGATGCCGATGTCGCCGGACATCACATAGCCCCGGTGCCGGACCGCCTCGGTCGCCTCGGGCCGGCCCAGATAGCCGTCAAAATGGGTCAGGCTTTTCACCGCCACTTCGCCGGCCTCGCCCACGCCGCAGGGCTCGCCCGCTTCGTTGAAGACGGCGACCTCGTTGCCGAATGTGGGCCAGCCCACGGAATGGGCCAACAGGGTGTCCGGGTCCTTCACCTCGAAGGTCACCCAGCCGCCCTCGGTCCAGCCATAGGCCTCGGTAACCCGGGCCCTGTGGAACATCGCCATGGCGGTGCGGGTCAAGGACAGCGGCCCCGGCGCACCGGACGAGAGCATCAAGCGGAGGGCATCGACGGGCGGTTTGTCCAGGCGGCGCCATTCCTCTTCCAACATGGCGGTCATGGAGGGTACCAGGAAGGCGAACGTGCAATGCGCGGCTAACTCAGCCAGGGCCAGTTCGGCGCGGAACTCCGGCATGATGCGGACCCGGGCGCCGATGCACAGCGCCGCCATGGACAGCCCGGCATAGGACAGATGGAACAGCGGCCCCGGCACCAGCATGACCTGATCCGCCGTCAAACCGAACTCCCAGCCCCAGCGCATCAGGGCGGTCAGGTAGTGGTCGTTGGAATACAACGCGCCCTTGGGGAAACCCGTGGTGCCGGAGGTATAGCCGACCACGCAGGGTTCCGACCCGCGCCGGGCTTCACCCAATTCGGGCCGGGCAACGGTGGCGGGCGTGGCGATATCCTCGACCCGGAACACCTGGGCGCCGTGGGCGGCGCCGACCTTACCGGCGACCTTGGCGAAGGCGCCCCCGGTCAGGATCACTTTCGCATCGGCGTCCTGGACCACAAAGGCGATTTCCGGTTCCGCCAGGCGGGTAGAGATGGGCACCGCCGCCACACCCGCCATCTGGCAGGCCAGATAGGCCAGAACCGCATCGGCGTTGTTGGGCAGCAGCAGGGCGGCCATACGGCCATGGCGCCCTGCCGGCGCCGCCGCAAGGATCGCCGCAAGCGCCACCACCCGGCACCAGGCCTGGCCATAGGTTAGGCTGGGACCACCCTCCAAAACTTCGATGGCGATGCGGTCAGGATGGGCCAGCGCCCGGATGGCGACATTTTCCGCAATGGAAAGGCGCATTGGCGGCGTCCTAATCGCGGCTCAACACGACCGAGGCATTCTGTCCACCGAAACCGAACGCATTCACCTGCAGGCAGCGGATCTTTACGTCTTTCGGCCGGCCGTGAACGATCTCGAAATCAGCTTCCGGATCGGGTTCGTCGGTATTGGCAATATGCGTCAGGCGGTCCTCGGCCATGCCCAGCAGGCCTGTAATGACCGCCATGGCGCCCGACGACGCGCCGGAATGGCCGATATGTCCCTTGATGGAGGCGACTGGCAGACCGCGCCCGCCATGCACCTTGTTGATGGCGCGAATTTCCGCCGTATCCCCCTTGGGCGTGCCGGTGGCATGTGCGAGGAGGGCGTCGATATCGCCCGCCCTCAGGCCCGCATCGCCCAGGGCCAGTTCCATGGCGCGGGCTTCCCAAATACCCGAAGGGTCCGGTGAAGATGGATGGAAGCCGTCCGCCAAAGAGCCATAGCCGCGCAAATAGCCAAAAATATGCGCGCCACGGGCCCGGGCATGTTCGGCCCGTTCCAGGACCAGCACCCCGGCGCCCTCTCCGGTGACGATACCGCTGCGTTTGACATCAAAGGGCAACATGGCCCGATTGGGGTCATGGGAGGGGGCCTCCATGCCGTAAAGGTTGGCGGTATGGAACAGCACAGGCACGAAGTTCCCGTCCCGGCCGCCGCCCGCCAAGCTGATACCTCCTTCGGTGCCACCGGCTATGGCCACATCCGCTTCACCCCGTTCGATCAGGCGTGCGGCGGTGCCGATGGCATCCAGGGACGAGGCGCAGGCGGTCGTCACGGTCAGCGAAGGGCCGTGCAAGCCGTAGCGCATGGCGATTTGCGCCGCCGCCATGTTCGGCCAGATCTGGATCATCGTCTTGCGCGGCACGGCATCGGGGCCGCCGGTGTCGAGGGCATACTGCGCCTTCATCACCGCCCGTACGCCGCCGATCGAGGTGCCATTGACCACCGCCGTGCGCAGGGGATCCAAATCGCCCCAATCGCCTACACCGGCTTGACGCACCGCCTGTTCGGCCGCGGCAAGGGTGAACTGGGCAAACAGATCAGTGCCGTCCTCCACCCGCCGGTCCATCCAGTCGCTGGGATCGAAATCCTGGATCGTGGCCTGCCAGGCGTCCCGCCCTGCAACCTTGTCGGCCCAGGGCGAGGCCTTGATGGCTGTTTCTCCCGCCAGCATGCGGCGATGAAAATCAGCTGTATCCGTGCCCAGGGCGGAAACGATGCCGGTCCCGGTAATCGCAATTTCGATCATTCTGGCGCTCCTATTCCGCGGCGGCCTGCGCCTCGATATGGGCGGATTGCAGGGCGCTGCTTTTGGCCCCTTCCAGGTCATAGTGGCGTCGGGTCACGATGCGCTGGGCGTAAAGACCACCGCCGGCCTGCAGGTTGGTGACGAAGCGCCAACCGCCATAGGAATCCGCGGTGATGTCGCGAATGGCGTGGAACAGCTTCATCCGGTACTCGCCCGATGCCCCATTGCCGCCTGCCATGTATTTGCGCACCAGGGCGCCGACTTCGTTATTTTCCAGATCAGCGATGCTCGGCGCGGTAACGATGGAGCCGCCGGAGATATCATGCAGATGGCGGACGATTTGGCTGTAGTTGGCGGCGCCATGGTATTTGCCGGCATTGATATACAGCTCGTTCGGAAAGGCTGCGCCGTCGGGACCGAAATCGCAATTGAATATCGCTGCTTCCAACGCGGCCCGGATCAAGGTGGCGTGAATGATCATGTCCGAGATCTTTTCCCGCACATGACCGACCCGCTCCAGGCCATTGGCCTCGGCGATCAATTGCGCGAAGCCCACCAGCTTGTCCGCCTCGTCAGCCAGGGCCGAAAGGCTGCCCAGGCGTTCCCAAAGGCCAAGGGAATGGGCGAAGGTGGCGGCATACTTGATCTCGCCATCCAGAAAAATGCGATCATTCGGAACAAAAACATCGTCGAAAATGACAAAGCCTTCAGGGCAATGATTTGTCGCGGAAATAGGGAAATCGCGCACATCCGCGTGCCGTGGCGCATACGAGGTGTTGACGATTTTCACCCCCGGCGTGTTGACCGCGACGCAACAGGCGATGGCGTAGTCATCCTCTCCCGGTTTCATGGCCTTGGTGGGGATGGTCAGCAATTCATGACCCAGCGAGGCACCGGTGATGTGCAGCTTGGCGCCACGAATGACCACGCCGTCCGCGCGTCGTTCCACCACCCGGCAGTATGAATCCGGATCAATTTGCTTGCCGGGCGGCAGGCTGCGGTCGCCCTTGGCATCGGTGATGCACTGGGTGATACGCCGATCCTGCCGCTGCATTGTCTCCACATAGGCCATGATGCGCTTGGTATAGACCGGCATGTCGGGCATGCGGCCGGCAGCAGTGATCAGGGTCATGATCGAACTGTAGGTGACGTGCGCCAGCATATCGGCGCTGTGCAACAGCGGGATGCGGTCTTTCAATTCCTGGGCCGAATGGGGAATGCCCATCAGGGGACTGCGGGCATCGGCCGCGGGCGAATAGAAACGGTCATAACAATCGGCGACCACATTGGTGGCAATGCCCAATATCGGATGGCCGGGGATATCATCGACCCGTTCGCCTTCGAAATAGGTGGCCCGGCCGTCGTCGAGGGACGCCCGATACTGCTCGCCTGTCATCATGATCGTTTCCTTCGCATAGTTTTTTGAATGATTTTTGGCAGGATATCATCCTTTGGCTGTAGGGGGTCAATCACCATAGGTTTTGTCGAATTCCCAAACCTCTTCAAAACCCATCAATTTGTTCATCTCCTCGAACGGGTACAGGCGGTCGCGCACCGCGGTGGAAACCCCATCCGTCTTCAAGGCGCCATAGGCGTCGTGCAGGGCCTGGGCGGTCGCCAGGAAGCCGGTGGCGGGAAAGATCGCGATGGCGAAACCAAGTTCCTGCAACTCCGCCGCCGAGAGCAAGGGGGTGCGCCCGCCCTCGACCATGTTGGCGAAACAGGGTTTGTCAAAATTGCGGCACACGGCCTGCATCTCCTCCACCGTCTCGGGGCTTTCGATAAAAATTACATCGGCGCCGGCCTTGGCAAAGGCTTCGCCCCGCCGCAGGGCCTCGTCCAGGCCCAGTGTGGTCCGGCTGTCGGTGCGCGCGATGATCAGGAAATCATCACTTTCCCGGGCATCGGCTGCGACCTTGATCTTGGTCACCATATCTTCCAAGGGCACCACCAACCGGCCCAAGGTGTGGCCGCATTTCTTGGGAAATTGCTGATCTTCGATCTGGATCGCCTGAACCCCGGCTTTTTCATAGCCACGAACGGCGTGCTGTACGTTCAATGGTCCGCCAAAGCCGGTATCCGCATCGGCGATCAACGGCGTGCTGGTTCGCGCCGCCACCTGGCCCGCGCGGCCGACCATATCTGTGTAGGTGGCATAGCCTGCATCGGGTTGACCCAAATAGGATGCGGCGACACCATAGCCGGTCATGTATATGGCTTTGAAGTTCATGCTGTCCGCCATGCGGGCCGAGATCAGATCGAAAATACCCGGCGCCAGGACGAATTCACCGTCCCGCAGGCACTGGGCGATGGTTTTTTTTTGCTCACTCATATCGAATTGCTCTCCCTTGATCGTGGCGTATCTTGTGCTGCCGTGTTTAATCGTTCCATTGCGGCGCGCGTTTATCCAGGAAGGCACGCGCGCCCTCGCGAAAGTTTTCTGTTCCGGCCAGACCGACGGCATTGTCCGCCGCCTGGGCCAGGGCTTCATTAGAATTCATGCTGCCGCTCAGGGTAATGCTTTGCCGGATCGCAGCCAACAGCGGTTTTTCGGATCGGCGCAGGGTCCATACCACGCCATGCACCATTTCGACCGAGGCCCGCATGCCCGTTTCGTCCATACCGTCGAATTGGTCGTGGTCCGCGCCGGCCGTGGTCCGCCAGATGTTGCCGAAGGCCTTGATGGCATGCCTTCACCATCTCCCAATGAAAGGCATTGACCGGTGGCTTGGGGTCGTCCATCCAGCCGGCCCGGTTCACGATTTGCAACTGATTGTGCTGATGCGCGATCATCGCTGTTTTGTCGAATTATCGCCAATGCCCTTTGACGCCATCGTCCCGGCTGCTAGTTTGAAGGCAATTGAAATGCCAATTGCGAGTAAAGATGCATTCCTTCCGTTTTGAACCCGCTGATCTGCCGCCCGAAGCGGAGGCGGTGCGCGCCGATATCCGTGCGTTTTTGGATAAAAATCTAGCCGGCTACCCAGCCGCCATGCGTGCCCGTTCCTGGTCCGGCTTCGATCCTGACTTCAGCGCAAAGATGGGTCAGGCCGGTTTTCTTGGCATGACCTTTCCCAAACAATATGGCGGCCATGGCAAATCGGCTTTCGAACGTTATGTGATGTTGGAGGAGGTCCTGGCGGCCGGCGCCCCGGTCGCGGCGCATTGGACGACGGATCGGCAAAGCGGGCCGCTGATCCTGGCCTTTGGCACCGAGGAAATGAAACAGCGCATCATTCCGCGTATCACCAAGGGAGAAATCCTTTTTTGCATAGGCATGAGCGAGCCGGATTCCGGCTCCGATCTGGCCTCGATCCGCACGCGGGCGACCCGCACGGATGGCGGTTGGCTGATCAACGGCACCAAGGTCTGGACTACCGGGGCGCATTTGGTGGACTACATGATCGGCCTGTTCCGCAGCGACCCGAATGCCGAGCGCAAGCATGACGGCCTTTCCCAATTTCTGGTGGATCTGCGCCATACCAAAGGTATTTCCATTCGCCCCATCAAGAACCTGGCGGGCGAGGAACATTTCAACGAATGCGTATTCCAGGATGCTTTCATCCCGGACGAGAACCTGATCGGGGTCGAGGGACAGGGCTGGTCCCAGGTGATGGCGGAACTGGCCTTCGAACGTTCGGGTCCGGAACGCTATATGTCCTCATACCAGTTGATCAAGGAATTGCTGATCGAAGTTTCCAAGGACACCACGCCCGCCGGCGCCATCGCGGTCGGCCGGCTGGTGGCTCATTTAGCTACCCTGCGCAACATGTCGATCTCGGTGGCGGCTAAATTGCAGGCCGGCGACGACCCAGCCCTGGATGGCGCCGTGGTCAAGGAGGTGGGCACTTTGTTCGAGCAGTCGGTGCCCCTGATCGCGCATCAGACACTGCAGCGGGAGCCCAGCCCGGATCAGGGCGATGATTTCGGCCAGACACTGGCTTATGTCACCCAGGCGGCGGCTTCTTTTGCCATACGCGGCGGCACCCGGGAAATTGTACGAGGCATTATAGCCCGGGGGCTCGGTTTGCGATGAGTGGCGACGGCGAATTGCGGACCATCCTGGGCGACCAGGTCAACCGTCTCCTATCCGATCGGGTGGGCAAGGAAAACCTGGAGACGGCAGAGGCGGGTGCGCCGCAAGCTCAGCTGTGGCAGGCCATGGAGGAGAATGGTCTGCCCCGGGTCCTGGTGCCCGAGGACCGCGGCGGCGTCGGTGGCGGCTGGGCCGAGGCTGAGGTGGTGATCCGCGCCGCCGGCAAGTACCTTGCACCGGTGCCTCTGGTAGAAAGCATTCTGGCGGGCTGGTTGCTGTCCAGTGCCGGGCTCGACATGCCCATGGGTCCCCTCTCGATTGCACCGGTGCGTGCGGACGAGGCATTGACCATCGACAAGGATGCCAGCGGATATCGTGTCAGTGGCGAGGCCACACGGGTGCCCTGGGGACGCAGCGTGGAACACCTCGCCGTATTCGGGCGCTGCGACGGCGAACCGTATGTGGCCTTGTTGGCGCCGAATGCCTGGACGGTAGAGCTGGAGGACCGCAACATAGCGGCAGAGCCGCGCGATAGTTTGCGTTTCCATGGCCATGCGGTCGCCGCCGCGCCTCTGCCCACTAGCATGGATCCTGACGGCTTGTTGGCTTTTGGCGCCATGGCCCGGGCGGCGCAGATCGCTGGCGCCCTGGAAATGGCCCTGGAGCAATCGGTGCAATATGCCAACGACCGCAGCCAGTTCGGCACGCCTATCGGGAAGTTCCAGGCGGTGCAGCAGGAGCTGGCCCGCATGGCGGGTGAAGTGGCGGCAGCCGGGGCGGCGGTGGAGGCCGCATGCCGGGCCGCGGACCGGCTGGGAAGTGGCGCCGGCTTTGAATTGGCGACGGCAAAGATCCGCGCCTCGGAGGCGGCCTCCATCGTTGCCGGCATCGCCCATCAGACCCATGGCGCAATGGGCTTTACCTACGAGCATACCCTGCATTTCGCCACACGGCGGCTGTGGTCCTGGCGGGCGGAGTTCGGTTCGGAAAGTTACTGGGCAGAGGCGCTGGGCCGGTCCCTGGCGGCGCACGGCGGTGATGCCTTGTGGTCCTATTTGGTAGAGAGAGCATAGGAATTTTCATGTCATACAAGATAAAAACCACCGTGGTTGGCTCCTATCCCATGCCGGCCTGGCTTGTCGCCTCGCCTTCGGCGCAGGCATTGCAGGACGCGACCCGGGTGGTTCTGCATACCCAAGAGCGGGCCGGGATCGATCTGGTATGCGACGGCGAGATGTACCGGTTTGACGTCAACCATCCGGAAACCAACGGCATGATCGAATATTTCGTCCGCCCCATGTCTGGGATGCGAACCGATATACAATTCCATGAACTGCTGGATTATCGCGATCAGGAAGGCATGGCCTTTCGCCGCCGCCCGCCCGCTGTCGTCGACGGACCCATCGGCAGCGGCAGCCTGGATCTGCCCGGTGCCTGCCAGGCGGCGAAGGCGCTGGCCAGCAAGCCGTTGAAGTTCACTTTGACCGGTCCGCATATGCTGGCCAAGACCGTGGTTGACCATCACTATGGTGATGTGGCGGCGGTGGCCGATGCCATCGCCGATGCCTTGGCCGAACAGGTTCGCCATTGCCATGCGGACGTGGTGCAATTGGACGAGGCCAATCTGCCCGGCCACCCGGACGAATGGGAATGGGCGGCGGCGGCCATCAACAAGGTGCTGGATGCGGTGCCGGGTCCGGGCGTTGGTGCGGTGCATCTTTGCTTTGGCAATTATGGCGGGCAGAGCATCCAAAAGGGCAGTTGGGACAAGTTGCTGGGCTATCTGAACGCCCTGCACGTCGATCACATCGTGATGGAGAACGCCCATCGCCCGATGGAAGAGTTGGCTGCCTTCAGGGAGTTGCGACCCGAGATCGGCATGGGCCTGGGCGTGGTGGACATCAAGCGGACGGATATTGAAAGTGCGGATGCCATCGCCGGGCAAATCGAACGGGCTGAAGGATTGTTGGGCGAGGGGCGCGTGAAATATATCCATCCCGATTGCGGCTTCTGGATGCTGCCGCGCAACGTCGCCGACGGCAAGATCCGCGCCCTGGTGGCCGGCCGCGATTTGTACGAAGGATCATAAGAGACACGAGGTACGCATGGGCAAACAGCACGACTGGCTGACCCGGACGACGGAGGTGGCATTGCTGCCGCAATTGCCTATTTGCGATCCGCACCATCATCTTTGGGATCATCGGGAGACTTTCGTGCGCCGCTATCTATTGGATGATTTCCTGGCCGATATCGGCGGCGGCCACAATGTGGTCAGCACCGTCTTCCTGGAATGCGAAGCTTTCTATCGGGCGACGGACCGTTTTGGTGGTGACCCGGCCATGGCCCCGGTGGGCGAGACCGAATTTGCCAACGGCATCGCCGCAATGGCCGCTTCGGGCCTGTACGGCAAGACCCAGGTGGCTGCCGCCATCGTTGGCTTTGCCGACCTGCGTTTGGGCGAACGGGTTGGAGACGTCCTGGCGGCTCATGTCCAAGCGGGTGGCGGGCGGTTTCGCGGCATTCGCCATTCCACTGCCCATGATGACGATGACAGGATCATCGGGGCCCATAATACCAGTCCCAACAAAGGTTTATATTACGAAACGGCGTTTCGCCGGGGTTTCGCGCAATTGGCGGCCATGGATATGAGCTTTGATGCTTGGTTCTATCACCCGCAAATTCCGGAGTTGGAGGATCTGGCCCAGGCTTTCCCCGAAATTCCGATTGTCATGGACCATGTAGGCGCACCCTTGGGCATTGGCCCCTATGCCGGCCGGCGGGATGAAATATTTGCCGGCTGGTCCGGGAATATCACGACCTTGGCCCAGTGCCCCAACGTGCACGTGAAACTGGGCGGTCTGGCCATGAAATTGACCGGCTTCGGCCATCACAAGCTGGACCGGCCAGCGTCGTTGGAAACCCTGGCCGAGGCTTGGAAACCCTATTTACTGCATTGCATCGAAGCGTTCGGGCCGGAACGCTGCATGTTCGAAAGCAATTTCCCCGTGGACAAGGCTTCGTGTGGGTATACAACCCTGTGGAATGCTTTCAAACGGCTGGTGGTTGGCTTCAGCGAGGCTGAAAAGGCGGCACTGTTTCACGATACCGCGGCACGATTTTATCGTATCCAGGGGAATTAGGATGATCGATCTCTATACCGCCTCCACGCCGAACGGCTGGAAGGCCTCGGTCACGCTGGAAGAGTTGGGGATACCTTATGCGGTGCATGCGATTAATTTGAGCGAGGGCGAACAGAAGACGGAAAGTTTTCTGGCGATGAACCCGAACGGCCGCATTCCGGTCATCGTCGATCGCGAGGCAGAAAATTTCGTAGTGTTCGAGACGGGCGCCATCATGGTCTATCTGGCGGAGAAGACCGGCCGCCTGCTGCCCACCGACGTCAAGGCCCGCAGCAGGGTGATGCAATGGTTGATGTTCCAAATGGGCGGCATCGGTCCCATGATGGGACAGGCGAATGTCTTCCACCGTTACTTCCCGGAAAAGATCCAACCGGCCATTGACCGTTATCAAAACGAATGCCGCCGTCTGTTCGAGGTGCTGGAACGTGGCTTGACGGACCAGGAATATCTGGCCGGAGACTATTCCATCGCCGATATCGCCAACTGGTGCTGGGTCAGGACCCATAAATGGTCCGGTGTTGAGGTCGATGGCCTGCCAAATTTACAGGCCTGGTTGGAACGTCTGGCGCAACGGCCGGCCTGTCAGAAGGGCACAAAGGTGCCTTTCGACATGGCCAAATTGCGCCAGGGGGAAGGCAAGGGCGCCAAGAAATTTTCTGAGGATGCTCTGAAAATGGTCACCCGCTAGCCCATCCGGCCCTGGCAAACTTGCCGGCGAACGCGCGCAAGACGATGTACCTCGTTCAAAAAAGAACTTCGGTGGGCGCGAGGATAGGTCTCCGAAGGGGCAGCGGTGCTAGTCGCCTGCGGCGGTCGATACCAGTTCAACGTTTGGTACGGCTGATGCCGCGGCGTTCCTGGCACGCCCGCTGCGGCTGGCCGGCCAGCGATCGGGCCGGACCTGATCGCGGATCTTCGAACAGACCTCGAGGATGTGGTCGATGTCCGCTTCCACCAAGCCGCAGTGGACACATAGCCTGACCATGGATCGGTTGCGCGGTGTGGCCGGTGCGCAGAACACCGCGCCGATGACGCCGTTCGCCTCCAAGGCATCGCGCAGGCGGGCGGTTTCGCTTTCCGGGCCGGCGATCAACGGGATGATCTGACTTTCGCTGCAAGATACGTCATATCCCCGCTGCAGCAGGCCGGTGCGCAGGCGTTCACTTAGCCCCGATACCCGGGCGCGCCGCTGCCCTTCGCCGCGCACCACGGCCAGGGTTGCTTCAAAACGCGCTATTTCGTTCGGGAAGACAGCGGAGGAAAATATCGCCGGTGTGGATTCATAGCGAAAATACTCGGCAAAGCGCGCCGGTCCGGCGACGACGCCGCCCCGCCCCACCATCGCCTTCGACAGGCTGAAGACCCGGAACGGCACGCGCCCGGCGAGACCAAGATGGCCGACCAATCCTTCTCCCCGCAAACCAATGACGCCGATGGCATGGGATTCATCGACAATCAGCATGGCGCCGGTCTCTTCGCAAACCGCAAGAATATCATGCAGGCGGCAGAAATCGCCGATGGTGCTGTAGATCGATTCAACCGCGACGACGCCTGGGCCGTGTTGGGCGATCTGACGGCGCAGATGATCGGCGTCATTATGCCGGAAGGCGTACGCCGGTGCGTCGGCGACCGCGGCGCCTTGCCAGACCGAGGCATGCGCGAACATATCGATGTAGGCCGGCGTTTCGGGGCCCGTGGTGGCCTGCATCAAGCCTTCATTGGCGGCAAAGCCGGATTGACACAGCACCGTCGCCTCCGCACCCAGCCAGGCGGCGTAGTCGTTTTCCAACCGTAGTTGCCGGTCCAGGTACTGGACATAGACACCGGACATGAAGATGTCGTCGTTCCCCTCCGCAAAGGCATCAAGCTGGCGGCGCACAATTCTTGGGTCGCTGCCAAGGGCAAGATAATCGTTGCCTGATAGTCTGACGTCGGACGCCGTCGCGGCCCGCCCACGAACCAGATGACCGCCGGGGTATTGTTCGAAATGATTGTCAATACGCCGGCGCAAAGACGGCAATGCCGCGCCCGAGGATTGCTCAATGAATTTAGAAGGCATTTGTCGAATTTACCCCGTTTTCGCACCTACTTTACAGAGGGCAATTTAGCGCCTCGAGTCATAATTAATAATTGGAGCCTAAAATTATACATAAAACTATAGGGTTAAGGCGACATCTTAGCAACAATTCTTATGACGAATTCCTGGGAAAAGAAAGCGAATCGGACGTAAAATCGTCACAGTATTTGCCAAAAAAAATCAAATCAGAAGTATTGGGATTTGAGTTGAAAATAGTTTTCGACCATTAATAAATTCCGATTACAAACAATTAAATTTGATAATGTCATAAATTTACTGTATTTTCTATATTCTATTCTATATATTTTACGCATATTTGGGAGTTCTTTTAGTATAAAAAATTATATAAGAGATTGATATTCCCGTATTTTTAAATAATTGTGGAAAAACTGGAATTTTATCCACAGTTTGTACATGTCTAACATTTATAAAAGCCTCTAAAATTAACGATTTGTAAATCATTTACTGACAGATTCGATCATCACGTCATGAAGAATTTTTGGCGAGGGTGAGGTCGAAAAATGACGCTATGCCACCCAATGGTTAGTCGCTTTCTCGATTTCCTGGATTGGTTCATCCCGGAGGAATTGAGGATTAGTGAGGAGGAGCATCGCCGGCTGCGCGCTTTTGTGGTCAGCCACGTCTGCGGCCCGCCTTTAGGCGCGACCATTGCACTGGCGCTGATCATACTAGCTCCCAGCCCGGCAGCGTGGATCATGCTGGTCGCTGATCTGCTATTTTTCGTTTTCCCTTTCTTGCTGCGCTGGACAAAAGCTAAGCGCAGGGTTGGTTTAGGCTCGTTGTTACATTTCATGAGCCTGATTCTTTTCGTTTCCTACCACTACGGCGGCCTTCAATCCCCGGCCCTGTCGTGGATGCTGACGGTGCCGATCGTTGCCATGTTCTTCGTCGAAGGTGTTTACCGCCTGATTGCACTTTCGTGTTACGCCTTTGGCTTCGTGGTCCTGGGCGCACTCCATTTTTCCGGCCATCAGTTCCCCGCTAGTTTGGGCAACGGCGACGTCGGCGCGATCACATTGATCTCGCTCATCAGCGCGGCCGGGTATGTCACCGCCATGGCGCTTACCTACATCGGACTTTACGAATTCTCCATCGCGCGGATCAGTTTGGCAAAGGAACAGGCGGAAGCCGCCAACCATGCCAAGTCCGAGTTCCTGGCAACGATGAGTCACGAACTGCGTACGCCATTGAACGCGATTATCGGCTTCTCGCAAATGATCAACATCCAGGCGATGGGTCCGATCGAAAATCCACGATATGTCGAATATGGCGGCGACATCGAAAAAAGCGGACAGCATCTTCTGCAAATTATCAATGACATCCTCAACATCGCGAAGATTGAAGCCGGCAAGATCGATCTCGATGTTGATGACATCAGTTATGCGGCATTGACAAACGAGGCCGCCGCCATGCTCCGAAAGGACATGGAAGACAAACAAATCTCCTTCATCAACGAAATACCCGAGGGAGATCTGATTATCCAAGGCGATCATCAGCTGCTGAGGCAGGTGCTGATCAACCTGATTTCCAATGCGGTCAAGTACACGCTGGAGGAAGGTACAATATCGCTCACCGTGGTCGCATCCGATGACGCATCCATCGAGATCGCGGTGATCGATAACGGCATCGGAATTGCCGAAAAAGATATCCTCCGGGTCATGCAGCCATTCGAACAGGTCGAAACCTCGTTGGCGCGGCTTCACGGCGGCGTCGGCCTGGGCCTGCCCCTGACCAAAAAGATGATCGAGGCACACGGCGGCAGGTTGACCCTGAACAGTACCGTCGGAGAGGGCACCACGGCCAGGATTTGGTTGCCGTTGGACCCCGTCGGTCGAAACACAGCAATGGCGGCTCGGCCCACCCGGACGCAGCACAATGTTGAACGATCAGCAGCTTAGGTGGATGACACCGTGAAACTATTACTTGCCCAACAGCCAAATCAAACGTCGCGTGAGCGTTTCTTGTCTGGCAACGAAGTTCTGCGCCTGGCCGCGGAACTGTTGGAAGGCGACGGACACTGGGCCGCCATTGATGTTCGTAACGCACGGCTCAAGCATTGGAACGGCCGTAGGGTCTCGATCGCCAGATCGGATATCGCTGATCTGATCGATCGCTGCCTGCTGGACCGCAATGGCCGCTGGACCGCTTATGGCCGCCGCGAACTGGCCCGGCACGCCGGCATGGAGGCGCCAGCCGCTCTGCTCAAACAGTTACCGTAATATTGTCCGATCAAGGCAGCTACAGCACATTAGATCCAGATGTGCTCGGACTCTTTAATGAAGAGCAATGGCACCAATTGCCTAAGTCGCCATAGCAACTCCAAGTGATTTAAAATTTCTCTTGGTTGCGGAATTCAGAACGCCACCTGCCCCATAGCCGGGTACATTATGCCGTTGCGTGCCGATTTCCGGAAGGGACGGTGTTTCGCATTGGGATGCGAAGAAGACATGATCCGCCCTGCCGGGCCGCCTATGCAAATGGCCCTTGAATTTACTTCAGAGGTGGCAGCTCTTCCGGCGAGGCCGCATGCATGGCCGCTTTGCTGCGCAGGTTGAAGCGGGGGCTATCATCGAGATAACTATGAGGATTGATCACCACGTTGCCGTTGACCAGGTTCACCGCGGCAAAAGTGGGCGGTTCGTGGCAGCCCTGCATGATGGCACTACCGAAGGTGTATACGAATTGATGCAGAGTGGAATGCTGGCTGGAGATGGGGATGCCGCGCCAACTGCCGTGCAGGGGACGATGCACGTGGCCAAAGAACAGATGTTTGACCCGGCCACCGTCAATCATCCCGGCCAGGGCCTCGCCACCTTCAAGGCGTAATGGTGGGTGATGCAGAAATAGGAATGTATCCTGCGCCGACCGGGTGTCCAACTGCCTGGTCAGCCATTCCAGGCGCTGGTGGCAGAGCAGGCCGCCGACCTTGCCTTCGTCCAAGGTGTCCATAACGATGAAGCGTTTGTCTTCTACCTGGAAGGCGTATTGCACGAAACCGTTGTCGTCCACCGGTACCTCGGTGAATATTTGCCGAAAGGCTGCCCGGCCATCGTGGTTGCCCAGCAATAAGTAGTGCGGCGCCTGCAAATTGTTCAGGATGGCGCGCAACGCCTTGTACTCGGCCACTGTGCCCCGATTGACCAAATCCCCGGTCATCATGACGAAGGCCACGTCCGTGAAATCTTGATTGATGCAGGCGATGGCCGCTTCCAACCGGCTGCGTGGCGACAGTCCGTACAACGGCCGATCTTTGGCCGTGATGTGCATATCCGTCATATGAATAAAACGCATACCCGTCCGACCCGTCCCCATGATCTATTAGCCGTCTGGAAATTCATCAATGGTCTTGCCCGGCTTTGCAAGCGGAATGTGACCATAGCTATCTTGGACACCCGCCAGGATCTGGCGGCGATAGTCGAATACCTGCTCCATGCTGGTCAGGTGATTGCCCAGCTTGCTGTGATTGGTCGGTGTCAGGTTGGTCAGCTTGAGTAGCCGGCGCAAAATTTCACCATTCACCACATCCGCATCGATCACGTTCAGGCAACCAGGGTCCTGTTCGAAAGCGCGGGCCGATGCCAGGCCGCCGTAACTGGCCCAGGCCAGCAACATGCGGTTGGTACCGTCATGGGCCACCAGTAACAGATTACGCCAACCCGGCTGCAACAGCAGGCCTTCCAGGGCGCCGGTTACCCGTTCATAGAATTCCTGATAAAGATCACCTCCGGCAAACCGGGCGCCTGGCTGGTCGGCCGTTTCCATGCCGTAGATGAACTCGGCATCACGCCGGGCTTGAGATTTCCCCGATCCGGGACCGGAGTGGATTTCCTTTAAAAGCGGAATTTCCTCCAACGCCAGATTGCGGCCCGTCAGCACGCCCTGGGCCGTCTGCCTGGTTCGCGGCAGCCCGGTGCACAAGGCGCGGTCAAAGGGTACTGCCGCCAGCAATTCGCCCATCCTGGCGGCTTGCGCCTTGCCCTGATCCGTCAAATCCACGAATTTCGGGTGCACCGCTTGGCCTTCGGCATCGAAATAGCGCACCTCGCCGTGGCGCATTAAATAGATCCGGCGGCGGCCGGCGGTGCCGGCAAGAGCATCACTCATCACACTGGTCTCCCGCGCTTAAATTGGTGGCGGCATGGCATGGACGGGGATCACCGCACCGGGATATTGGATTACCTGCGCTGCCAGACGATGGCCGGCCCGGGCTGCGTCCTGAGCGCTTTCGCCCACCAGGCGATGATAGAGATAGGCGGCGTTGAAGCTGTCACCGGCGGCGGTGGTGTCGATAGGTATGATACCTGGTTGCGCCGGCGTGAATTCAACCTCCAGACCGCGGCGCAGCAAGCATCCGCCGCCGCCGTTTTTCAGGCAAATTTCGCCGACCCCCAGATCCGCGATGCGCTGGGCCGCGGCGGCCGGATCCATGACCCCGTGCAGGGCGCATTCATCGTCGAGGCCGGGTAGTGCGATATGACTGAGCCGATAGACATGGTCCATGGCCTGGCGGGCCGTTGCGGCATCGGGCCAGCCTCGTGGGCGGTAGTTGCAGTCAAAGGCGATCCGGGCGCCGGCTGCCCGGGCTCGCGCCAGGGCGTCCAGCAATATGGCGCGGTCCGCATCCGTCAGAATGGACAGGGTGATGCCCGAAAGATAGACCAGATCATACTGACTGAGTGCGGCGCCCAGCTTGGCGCCCTGTTCCCCCCGCAGCATCTCCCGCGCGGCGGCTTCGGCGCGCCAATATTGGAAACTGCGCTCCCCCCGCCGGTCCGTGCGGATCGTATACAGCCCCGGCAAGCGGCCCGGCAGACGCAGCACCTGTTCCGTGCCGATACCTTCCCGTTGCCAGAACGCGACCATCTCGTCGGAATAGTTGTCGTCCCCCAGGGCAGTCAGGTAATCGACGCCAATTCCGCCGCCGTTTCCGCCGCCTCTGCTTCGGCCCAGCCGCGCCAGATAGACCGCCGTGTTCAAGGTATCGCCGCCATAGGCCAACGACATGGCGCCGTCGGCGCGGGCGCTCAACTCGATCATACATTCGCCGATTGCGGCGATTTTCATCTCTTCCATCATATGACGGGACTATAGTAGCCGCCCAGCCATCGGACAAATGCGGAGGCCAAGGCCGATTTATGACCAATTTGACAATTGAACAGGTGATGGGTCTCGCGCCGGTCATTCCGGTGCTGACCATCGAACGTCGGGAGCACGCGGTACCCCTGGCTCAGGCTTTGGTCAAAGGTGGATTGCGCGCCCTGGAAATAACCCTGCGGACTGATGCCGCTCTGGCGGCCATTGAGGCCATAGCCAGGGCGGTGCCCGATGCGGTGCCCGGCGTCGGCACCGTCACGACGCTGGCGGATATAGTCAACGCCCGGGCGGCGGGCGCTCGCTTTGCCGTCTCGCCCGGTTTCGCCGTCGACCTGGCCGAGGCTGCGGCTGATATGCCTTTTCTGCCCGGCATCGCCACGGCTAGCGAAGCGATGGCGGCCCAGCGCGCGGGTCTGCGGCATCTGAAATTCTTCCCCGCCGAGGCCATGGGCGGGCGGGCGGCGTTGCGGGCCCTTGCCGGACCCTTTGCCAGCCTGGTCTTTTGTCCCACGGGTGGGATTGGCCGTGATAACGCCGGCAGCTATCTGGAACTGAAAAATGTTCGCTGTGTCGGGGGTAGCTGGGTTGCCCCGCGAGACTTGGTGCAGCGCGGGCAATGGGATGTCATTACTGCTTTGGCGGCAGAGGCCGCCGCCCTGACGCCGCTGTAACGGCATGATGGTGCCAAGCTATAATTGCAGATGTTTATTGCAAATGAAACATTTCCGGTTTCAAACCGCAGCCGTTCTTGCCACAATGGGTTTTTAGAAAAGGTTATACGTAATAGGGGAGACTCGCATGCAAACGATCCTGGTTCCTTTCTGTGACGATGACCGGGCAGAGGTTGCGCTACGTACCGCCCTGTTGATCGCGCAACGTTATCGCAGCCACGTGGAGGGTCTGCACGCGTGGCGAACACCACAAATCATTGCCGGGGAGGGGGTGGTTTTCCCATCTGAATCCCTGGCCCGATTGACCGATGAATCGAAGCAGTTCGCGGCATCCGCCCATGAGCGTTTTGATCGGGTGGTGAAGGCGCAGGACGTGCCCTACCGCGACATCGGCACGGCTGCCGACGGCGTCACTTGCAGCTGGCGCGAGGGCGAAGGGGTGGAAAGCGAAATCGTTGGCGATTATGGCCGGCTGTTTAACCTGATCGTCATGGGACGTAGCGAGTTGGGCACATCCGTGGATTGGAAAGCCACGCTGGAAGCCGCCTTGTTCGAGAGTGGCCGGCCGATTATTCTGGCCTCGGCGGAGGTGCCGGAGGCTATAGGCCGGCACGCGGTCATCGCCTGGAACGGCGCGACCGAAACGGCCCGCACCATTGCCGTCGCCATGCCCTTTTTGCGCAATGCCGAGCGGGTCACGGTATTGACGGTGGAGGGCGGTTTCGTCCCTGGACCGTCTGCGGAAGACGTCGCGCGGCATCTGGGCCGCAATGGTATCGACACCACGACCATGACGGCCGCGCCGGGACGGCGCAGCATCGGCGAGGCCATGGTGGCGGAAGCCATTTCGGCGGGGGGGGATATATTGCTGAAGGGGGCCTTCACCAATAGCCGCCTGCGGCAGATGATCTTTGGCGGCGCCACGCGGGATATCATCAGCGGTTCGGCTCTGCCTGTGTTGTTGGCCCGCTAGGCCTGTTCACGGCGCTCAATAGCACGCCGATTGGCGATTAAGAGGAATTGGTCGATGTTTGACGATCCTATGATCCGGCCCCGCTATACGGGCCTGGCCAGCTTTATGCGGGCCCCCTATAGGGAGAATTGGGAAGGGGTCGAAATTGGCCTGATTGGTGTGCCCTACGATGGCGGTGTGACCAACCGGCCCGGCGCCCGCCATGGCCCGCGCGAGATTCGCAATCAATCCAGCCTGATCCGCCGGATCAACCAGGCGACGAAAATTTGTCCCTACGATTTGTGCGAGGTTGCCGACCTGGGCGACGCCTGGGTCGAAAAGCCGTTCGAACTGGAAAGCGCCCTGGCTGAAATCCACGGGTTTTTTAGCCGGGTGCATGCACAAGGCATCGTCCCTCTCTCAGCGGGTGGCGACCATTCAGTGACCCTGCCCATATTGCGCGCTATTGCCGCCAAACCCACCGGGCCGCTTGGATTGATTCATTTCGATGCCCACTGTGATACCGGCGATGACTATCTCGGCTCTAAATTTCACCATGGCGCACCATTTCGCCGGGCTGTGGAGGAAGGCCTGCTGGACCCCAAACGCTGTATCCAAATCGGCGTTCGCGGCTCGTTGAATGATTTGGACATCTGGTCGTTCAGCCACGATAGCGGTATGCGGGTGATCTATATCGAAGAGTTTTACGAACTTGGCGTACAAGGCGTGATCGATGAGGCGCACCGGGTCGTCGGATCCGGCCCGGCTTACGTCAGTTTCGATGTGGACGGCCTGGATCCGGTCTATGCGCCGGGCACCGGCACGCCTGAAGTGGGCGGTTTTTCAACTTTGGAGGCGCAACTGATGCTGCGCGGCCTGGCGGGCCTGAACCTGGTCGGCGGCGACGTGGTGGAAGTCTCGCCGCCCTTTGATCCCAGTGGCAACACCGCCCTGGTCGGTGCCACCATGATGTTCGAGATTCTCTGCCTGTTGGCGCAATCACGTTCTGCGCAGAGAAATTGAACCAATTACCTCTATTCTGAAAATTCCGGGCACATTCGGATCAACTGTGTTCTCTGGGGTCTTCCGGAAAATGTTCGACCATGCGGTCGGGTGAGGCGTGCACGCCATAGGTCTGTAGCGGTTCGCTGCCCGTAACGCGAAAGCCGTGCTTGACGTTTGGCGGCAACACCAGGGTGATGCCGGGGCCGATGACGGTCATCCCTTCCTGACCTTCAACCCAGGCCTCGCCCGTCCCCGCCACCACGGTCACGACTTCCATGTAGGGATGGGAATGGGTGCCCGTGGAATAGCCCGGTTCAGACACCTGCAGACCCAGGCGAATGGGCGTGGAGCCTTGTTCATCCCCGACAATGGTTTGATAGGTGGCGCCGCCCGGAAACGCCTGTTTCGGGACGTTCTTTACATCGATAATTGGCATGTCACTCTCCAATCCCAGTTCTATCCGCGAATGCCTTTTACGAAGGCCGCCACAGCCTCGCCGATCTCGTCGGGGCTGTCTTCCTGCACGAAGTGCGTACCCTTGACGGTGACTTCGGCCTGGTTTGGCCAGGCACGGCAGAATTCCCGCTGCGGGCCGGTCAGAATCGAACCTGGATCGGCATTAATGAACAGTTTCGGCGTATCACATTGCGAGAGCCAGGCGCCGTAGTCATCGACGATTTGGCAAACCTCCGGTGGTTCACCTTCGATCGGGATCTGCCGGGGCCAGGTCAGCGTGGGGCGGCGATCTTCGCCCGGCTCCAAATAGGGTTTGCGGTAGTGGCTCATTTCCTCCTCGCCAAGGCCGCGGATGACGGCGCCGGGCAGCACCCGTTCGACAAATATGTTCTTATCCAGAACCATGTTCTCCCCGCCTTCGGAACGGAAGCCCTGAAAGGCGCCACGGGCGTTTTCCGGGAAATCCGCCCAGTTCATGGGTTTGACCACCGCTTCCATGTAGGCGATGCCCTGCACCTTATCGCGGTTCTGGTTGGCCCAATCGAAACCCAGGGCCGAGCCCCAGTCATGGATTACGAAGATCACATTATCAGTGACGCCGATCTGCCGCCACAGGGCAAACAAATATTCCCGCTGTTCGGTGTAGCCGTAGCGACCAGGCCCTGAATTATCGAGTTTTTCTGAATCGCCCATGCCGATCAGATCACAGGCGATCAGACGGCCCAGGCCGGCGCAATGGGGCATGATATTGCGCCACAAATATGACGAGGTGGGGTTGCCATGTTGAAAGACGATCGGGTCACCTTCGCCTTCGTCCACATAGGCCATGCGCTTGCCGTTGACGGTACAGAATTTTCGTTCGTATCGGGGATCAGTGGATATCATTGTCCGTTTCCCATTGATTTCGTCCCGGTGCCGCTACTTGCCGGCGAAGGATGGTTTGCGCTTGCTAACGAATGCATCAATGCCTTCCCGGCCATCGGACGTCCGGGCCAGAATGGAAATGCTGCGGGTTTCGCGCTCCATCTGGGACTCCAAGGTATCGTTGGGCGACATCAACAATAACTTTTTGACCGCGCCCAAGGCTTCGGTGGGGCCATTCGCCAGTTTGCCGGCCAGCGCACCGACCGTATCGGTCAGTTCGTCCGCCGCAACGACCTGGTTGATCAGGCCCCAGTCCAAGGCTTCCTGCGGGCTCAACACCCGGTTCGTCATGTAAAGTTCCATGCTGCGGCGGACGCCGATGATACGGGGCAGAAAATAGGTGGAACTGCCGTCCGGCGACAGCCCGATCTTGGTATAAGCCGAGGTAAAACTGGCCCCCTCGGCGGCGACGGCCAGATCGGCGCAGGCAACCAAACTAAGGCCGGCGCCGGCGGCAACGCCGTTGACGGCGGCGATCACGGGCGCCCGCATCCAGGCGAAGCGCGAGATCGCCATGTGCAGATAGGTGGTCATTTCCTTCAACAGGGCGGGCAGGGCATCCAGCTTGGCGGCGAAGCCCGGTACATCGCCACCCGCGCAAAAAGCGGCTTCCCCACTGCCCGTTATCACCACAGCCCGGACGGCTTCGTCTTCGCCCAGGCGGATGCTCAGTTCGCACAATTCCTTGGCCATGGTCAGATCAAGGGCGTTGAAGGCTTTTGGCCGGTTGAGGGTCAGCCAGGCGACGGCGTCCCGCATCTCCAATTGAATTGTTTCGTAGCTCACCTTGTTCTCCGTTCGTGCCATGCTGTCCGGACTGTACCGACAATGTGCCAGTAAAGCGGCGCTTTTTCCAATGCTCTGTTTTCGCCCTGTTTTCTGTCCGCTATATTATCGGGCAATAAGGAGGACGCTTGCATGAGTTGGTTCAATGCCGCCGCCGTCATAGTCGCGCCGGCGCGACTTCGCGATCCCGGCGAGCGGGCGGTGAAGGCATAGTGTCTCGCTTTCCCTATTTGGATGCGCCGCACGCGGTGGCCATTGCCCATCGCGGCAGCGCCGCGTCGCATCCCGAAAATACCATGTCTGCGTTTCAGGATGCGGTAGATCTGGGCTATCGCTATATCGAGACGGACGTCCATGCCACCCGCGATGGTGTCCTGGTCGCCTTTCACGACGACCGCCTGGACAGGATGACCGACCGCAAGGGCCGGATCAACGAACTGGATTGGGCGCAGGTCGCCCAGGCCAAGGTGCATGGCCGCGAGGCGATACCGCTGTTCGATGACCTGCTGGCCGCCTGGCCGGACCTGAAAATCAATATTGATCCCAAGGCCGATGATGCTGTCATGCCTTTAATCAAGGCGCTGGCGCGGCCGGGAATATTGGCGCGGGTCTGTGTTGGCAGCTTTTCAGGCCGCCGCCTTGCAGCCGTGCGGGCGGCGCTGGGCCCGGAATTGTGCACCTCCATGGCGCCGGCAGAGGTATTGCGTCTGCGTCTGGCCAGCCTGGGCCGGACGGCGCCTTCATCCTCCGCGCCCTTGGCGGCGGCAGCGGCTCAGGTGCCGCTGCGCCACTTTGGCCTGCCGGTGCTTGATGGGCGCTTCATTCAAGCCGCTCACGCACGGGGCCTGAAGGTGCATGTCTGGACCATCAATGATGGCGATACCATTACGAGGCTGCTGGATCTTGGCGTCGATGGTATCATGAGCGATGAAACGGCCCTGTTGAAAGCCATCTTCACCAGGCGCGGCCTATGGCCAGGTTAAACCAAGGAGAACGGTAATGAGTCAGTCACGGGACGAGGCCATGGCCCTTTTGGGGCGCTTCGGCAAGGCGTTCAATCGTAGCGATGTGGATGAAATTCTAGCCTGTGTCACGGATGATTTTGTCTGGGTCCTGGCCGCCGGCAGCGAGGCGCCCGATGGTCGTATCTGCCGCGGCGCCGATCAGGTTCGTCAGGCCCTGGCGGGGCGGGCGGCGTTGGTCCGCGATGTCCGCTTTTCCGAAACCGCGGTGCATTTTGCCGACGACTGTATCGTAGGAACGTTTCGCGCCACGGGGACATATGTGGCGAATGGCAGTCCTTATGACGTTCGCGGCGTGGATATCTATACTCTGCGCGACGGTCTGATCGCCAGCAAGGACAGCTATTCCAAGCAGATTACCTAAACACGGCATTGGTTTGCCGCGTGGTCGTTGCGTTGGCCGTCCCAATCACGCTGCCTGGAAATGATGTTATGTATTGCAGACTTAAAACGGCTCTTCCATCACTTCCCGCCGGGGCCGGCTTGATCGCCGGAGTCCGTTTTTGTCGATGTTGACGGTGGTTTAAAATGGGCGCGCCACAATCAGGTACTCTATTGCAGCGTTTGCTGGCCGGCGAAACCATCGCGCTGGCGAAATCGATCACCGCGGTGGAAAACAGCACGGATCAGGCGGCGGCGTTGCTGGCAGGAATACAACCGCATTTGGGCCGCGCCCTGGTCGTCGGCATTACCGGGCCGCCGGGGGCGGGCAAGTCCACGCTGGTGAATGCGATGGTTGCTGAATGGCGCCGCCGTCAACGTAGCGTCGGCGTGGTCGCTGTCGACCCATCCAGCCCGCTGACCGGCGGCGCCATTCTGGGTGATCGGATCCGGATGAGTGAACACACCCGTGATCCGGGGGTTTTCGTCCGTTCCTTGGCGGCGCGGGGCCAACTGGGCGGGCTATCGCCAACCGCGGCGCGGATCATAGATGTGATGGATGCGGCGGGCCGGGACGTGGTGGTGGTGGAAACTGTCGGTGCCGGACAGTCGGAGGTGGAGATCGCCGAGGTCGCCGATGTTCGTGTCGTCGTCTGCGCGCCCGGTCTGGGCGACGATGTCCAGGCGATCAAGGCCGGTATTCTGGAAATCGCCGATATTCTGGTCGTCAACAAAGCGGATCTGCCTCTGGCAGAGCGTACCGTCAGCCAGTTGAAAGGCATGCTGTCACTGCGAGCGGCAGCGCTTGAGCCCTTGGCGGCCCAGGTGCCGGTGCTTCCCATAACGGCTACCAGTGGCCGGGGTGTTGGCGCGCTGGTGGACGCAGTTGAAGAACGCGCAGGCGTGGCCCTTAGGGGCGATGAACGCGCCGCGCGGGCGCGGCAACGGGTAAGGCGTTTGCTGGCCGATGCCGCTGCCCGGCACGTGCGCCGGTTGATCCGCGAGGCAGGCGGTGACAGTGTTGATGGATTATGTGACCGGGTGCAAAGAGGCGAACTGAGCATCGATGCCGCCGTAGCCCTTGTTTTGCCGGAATTGCAAGGCGGCGATAAGAATTGATCGAGAGGAATGCGCGATGTTGCGACTACGACAGATTTGCCTTGTTGCCCGGGAATTGGCGCCGACCGTTGCAACGTTGAGCGATGTCTTCGGCCTGGCCACCTGTTTTCACGATCCCGCCGTCGGTGTCTACGGCCTGGAAAATGCCTTGTTGCCCGTGGGCACGAATTTTCTCGAGGTGGTGGCGCCCACCCGGGAAGGTACCGCCGCCGGCCGCTATTTAGAGCGCCGGAGCGGCGACGGCGGTTATATGGTCATTCTGCAATGCGACGATGTAGAGGCGCGCCGCGCCCGTATGGGGGATTTGGGCGTGCGCATCGCCAATCCTCTGAATTACGGCGATTTTACAGGCATCCAGTTGCATCCCAGTGATACTGGCGGGGCGATGTTGGAAACCGATCAGAACGAGGGCAGCTTGGCTCCGGACGGACCCTGGCATCCGGCTGGCGGCGATTGGCATGACGCGGTTCGCATGGATCGAACCACGGCGATGGTAGGGGCTGAATTACAAAGCCCCGATCCGACCGCCCTGGCCGACCGCTGGGGACGGATTCTGGACCGCCCCGTCGTAGTCGGCATATCCGGCGCCCGGCAGATTGTCCTGGACAATGCCACCCTTGGCTTTGTCGAGGTCAGGGACGGCCGCGGCGAAGGCCTGGGCGGCGTCGACCTCGAAGCCGCCGATCGGGGCGCCATCCTGTCCGCCGCCAAGGCGCGGGGACTGACGGTCAACGATGATACTGTTGACGTTTGCGGCACCCGTTTCAGGTTGCTTTAAATCCGCATGCATTGGCCGCGCACCGGCAATCGGGATGGTGTCGACCCCGCTGCGCTAAGACCCCTGTCCGAACAGGCGGGTTTTGGGGGCGCGGCGCATGGGAATTGACGATAACGCCGATGCCTGGGTATGAGCGGCCCATGCCCCCTGGTTCGAAGGGCTCTTGCCATTGCCTTATGGGACGGCATTCCCTACATATCGGCCTTTCCCATGGTGCGGTTCCCACCGCCCCGGCAGTTTCATGATTCGAGGCCAATCCATGCGCATGTCGCAATTTTTTCTACCCGTGTTGAAGGATACCCCCGCCGAGGCACAGATTGTCTCGCACCGTTTGATGTTGCGGGCCGGGATGATCCGGCAATCGGCGGCGGGGATCTATTCCTGGCTGCCCCTGGGTTTTCGCGTCTTGAAAAAGATCGAACAAATTGTGCGCGAGGAGCAGGACGCCACGGGGGCACAGGAGTTGCTGATGCCGACCATTCAACCAGCGGACCTGTGGCGGGAAAGTGGGCGCTATGACGATTATGGTCAGGAGATGTTGCGCATCACCGACCGCCACGACCGGGACATGCTGTTTGGCCCGACCAACGAAGAATTGATAACTGATATCTTTCGCAGCTCTATCCGCAGCTACCGCCAATTGCCGCACAATCTCTACCACATACAATGGAAGTTCCGGGACGAAGTGCGGCCGCGTTTTGGTATCATGCGGGGCCGCGAATTTTTGATGAAGGACAATTATTCCTTCGACCTGGATAAGGATGGGGCTCGCCGATCCTATAATAAAATGTTCGTGGCCTATTTACGGACCTTCGACCGTCTCGGCCTGAAGGCCATTCCCATGGTTGCCGACACGGGGCCCATCGGCGGCGATATGAGCCACGAATTTATCGTGCTGGCGGATACGGGCGAGAGCGAGGTGTATTGTCACGCCGACTACCTGGATTTTGTTGTTCCCGATGCATCCACCGACTATGAAGGCGATCTATCTCCGATTATAGAGCATTGGACTTCCCGCTACGCTGCAACGGATGAAAAACACGACGCGTCCCGCTTCGAGGCGGAAGTGCCCAGCGATCGCCGGATCGCCACCCGCGGCATAGAAGTCGGCCATATCTTTTATTTCGGCAGCAAATATTCCAAACCCATGGGCGCCACGGTGATGGGCGCCGACGGCGTCGAAGTGCCGGTTGAAATGGGTTCATACGGTATTGGCGTCTCGCGGCTGGTCGGCGCCATTATCGAGGCCAGTCATGACGATGACGGCATTATCTGGCCGGCCTCGGTGGCGCCGTTCCATGTTGGTTTGATCAATCTGAAAGTCGGCGATGCGGACTGTGACCGGACCGTGGCGAATATTTACGAAACTTTGCGCCGTGCCGGCGTCGAAGTTTTGTTGGACGACAGCGACGGCCGTGCGGGCGGTAAATTCGCGACCATGGATTTGATTGGCCTGCCCTGGCAGATGATTGTTGGTCCTCGGGGTTTGAAATCCGGCGTGGTCGAAGTCAAGGAACGATGCACCGGTGTGCGGCAGGAGTTATCCATCGAAGCCGCCATGACCACCGTTATCGGCGCGCCGGAAGCTTAAACTGAACGATGTTCGGCTCGCTTGAATGGACCATTGCCGCCCGTTATCTGCGGTCGCGCCGGCGCGAGGGTTTCATCTCGATCATAGCCTGGTTTTCCCTGATCGGCATTGCCCTGGGCGTCGCCACGCTGATTATCGTCATGAGCGTTATGAACGGCTTCCGAACGGAATTGCTGGATCGCGTGTTGGGTCTGAACGGTCATATGGTGGTCCGGGGACTGGATACGCGGCTGACCGGGTTTGACCCCATCGCCAAGGCGCTGCTTACCATCGACGGTATACGGGCGGCGGCGCCCTTGATAGAGGGGCAGGTAATGGCGACCGCGAACAAGCAGGCCTCCGGCGCCTTGGTGCGGGGCATGTGGGCCAGGGATCTGCGCGCCCGCGCCATCATCGCGGATAATTTGTACAGTGGCTCGTTGGCCGATTTCCAAGGCAAGAACAACGTTGTCATCGGCCACCGGCTGGCGGTCAAGCTGGGCCTGCGAATTGGCGACGGCATCACCCTGGTTTCGCCACAGGGCACGGCCACCGCGTTCGGCACGGTGCCGCGCATGAAGACATATCGCGTTGCCGCGACCTTCATGGTTGGCATGTATGAATATGATTCAACTTTTATTTATATGCCTTTACCGGCTGCACAGGTGTTTTTTCGTCTGCCAGACGCCGTTAGTGGCGTGGAGATGTTTTTAGATAACCCCGACGATGTGCATCGCCTGCGTGGCGCCGTTCAGTCCCTGCCAGGTGTAGCCAGGGTGGTGGATTGGCAACAGGTCAACAGCCACTTTTTTCAGGCTTTGCAGGTGGAACGTAACGTGATGTTCCTGATCCTGACCCTGATCATCCTGATTGCCGCATTCAATATCGTTTCCTCGCTGATCATGCTGGTCAATGACAAGGGCAAGGCGATCGCCATCCTGCGCACCATGGGGGCGACCCGGGGCATGATCATGCGCATTTTCATGATTTCCGGCACTTCCATTGGGGTCACTGGCACCATCGCCGGATTTGTTCTGGGGGTCGCCTTTTGCGTCAAAATCGATAGCATCCGACGCTGGCTGGAAAGTTTGACAGGCACGGAATTATGGTCGCCGGAAATTCGTTTTTTAAGCCGGATCCCGGCAGAGGTGAATAACAGCGAGGTTCTGTCGGTGGTTTTAATGGCCCTGGCGCTGTCATTCCTGGCAACCTTGTATCCGGCTTGGCGCGCCACGCGCATCGATCCGGTCGAGGCGTTGCGTTATGAATGATGGGCCGGTGTTGGAGATCACGGGGCTGGGCCGTGCCTTTCAGCAAGGCGACCGGCGGCTGCAGGTTTTGCAAAATCTTGATTTGCGTATTCGCGCGGGGGAAGCCGTGGCATTGGTTGGTCCGTCGGGGTCAGGCAAGTCAACTCTGTTGCACGCCGCCGGGCTGCTGGAAAAGCCTGACGCGGGCGAGATTGTGATTGCAGGACGCAACTGTTCCAGCATGAGCGACCGCCAACGCACCGCCATGCGCCGTGAATTTCTGGGCTTTGTCTATCAATTCCACCATCTTTTGCCGGAGTTCACGGCCCTGGAAAACGTCATTATGCCCATGCGGCTGGCAAGGTTGCCCCGGGCGGAGGCAAGCGACCGGGCCACGCGTTTATTGACGGAACTTGGTCTCGGGGACCGCCTGGAGCACACCCCGGCGCAACTATCGGGTGGCGAGCAGCAACGCGTCGCCGTGGCCCGCGCTCTGGCCAATCAACCTGTACTGTTGTTGGCGGACGAACCGACGGGAAACCTTGATCAGGCTACGGCGGAGGTTGTTTTGGCGGAGTTGTTGGAACAAGTGCGCGCACGTGGCCTTGGCATCCTGATTGCCACCCATGACCCGATGGTAGCCGGGCGTCTGGATCGTGTGGTGCGGCTCCACGACGGTCGATTGGTGGCTGATCAGACTTTTTTATCCGTGACTTAGGGTAAAATATAGTTGCACTAGAACGGCGGTCGTGGCCAACCAGAGTAGGCCCAGGACCATGATATTGCGCATTTTTCCATCACTCCTGTCCGGTCGCATCCTGTTGCCTCCCCACCGATCATCTCGGTAATGACTATGGCGTCGAAACGCGATCTGCACTGTGATCACGGTCACAAACCGTCATTTACTGAATTTTTTCTTAATCATAATTCCTAACCAGAGATTAATTGGTTGCTGGCAGAGTGCGTGGTGAGGTTTTAGGTTGGGAGAGGAAAATATGCGCAAAAGCACGATCCTGGCGGGAAGCATCGCCGTCTTTGGCCTGTTGACCGGCATTGCGGTTCAGGTCGGGCAGGCTGCCGACAGCAGCACCAAATTGCCCCATCTGACGAATGGCGACGGCACCTTGTCTGCACGGCAGGCGGACCTGGCCTGGCGCGGTGCCGGTATGGACAGTGACACCGACCTTGAATTGATTCTGAATTCGGGACAAGTATTGAGTGAAAGCCTGGTGGCGCGGCTGACGGATATATCGCCGGCGGCCGGGCCCGAATTCGTCGATCCCGACCGTGCCGTGTTGGCGTTGAGGCAATTGGGCAGTGATGCGGTCGGCATCCTCAATGACGGACGAATGGACCAGGCGCAGCGTGTCGCCGAATTTCATGCTTTGATGGCCCGCGAATTCGATATTCCGCTGATGGCGCGATTTGCCCTGGGCAACCATTGGAAGCGCGCGAGCGCCGAACAACGGGTTGCCTATTTGGAGGTCTTTGGCAAATCCCTGTTGAACCAATACGCAGCGAAGATCGCCGGCGCCAAGGTAACCGGTTTCGATGTCCTGTCCGCCCAGCAGGCGGGCGGACGGGATGTCATGGTGCAAAGCCGCATTACCCAAAGCAATGGCCAGATATTGAAACTGGTTTGGCGCATGCGCCAAAGCAATGGCCAATTCAGGGTTATCGATGTGGTCGCGGAAGGCATCAGTCTCGCGCTGACCAAACGCCAAGAGTTCGCCGCCATAATTAAATCCAGCGGCGGCGATGTGGCCCAGTTGATTGCTCGTTTGCGCCATATTTCGGCTTAGACCGTTTTCAGGTATTGCCGGCTGTTTGTCGGCCGTCCGGCTACTGGGGAAACCACGGCCTATTTTCCGAATTGAACGCTGTTTTACTCTACAATACGCTGAAACCTGATGCAGCGGCGGATCGCTGCCTTTGACACAAGCGTTTTAGAGTAAGGGCGTCGGATCAATGGGCCAGAAGATCTATTTCGGCTGGTTCGTGGTCGCCGCCGCGTTCCTGGTTCTGCTGCTCTGTTTTGGTATTGCCTATTCCTTCGCCTCGTTCTTTGACGGCTTGGAAATGGACTTCCAGGCATCGAGAGGCGATGTCTCGCTGGTCTTTTCCATCGCCGGATTCTTGTATTTTTCCCTGGGCGCCCTCAGTGGGCCGCTCAGTGATCGGCTGGGCTCCCGCCCCGTAGTCGCCTTTGGCATGTTGTTGGTTGCCGGCGGCCTGCTGGCCTCCAGCTTTGCCCAAAGTCTGTGGCAGGTCTACCTGGGTTATGGCGTGGCGGTGGGTGTGGGAATCGGATTTGCCTATGTCCCTTCGGTCGGCGTGTTGCAACGTTGGTTTGTACGCCGGCGCGGCCTCGCCACGGGGTTGGCCGTGGCTGGCATCGGTGTCGGTACCTTGGTCGCGCCGCCGATCAGCCGTTTTCTGGTCGATATCCTTGGTTGGCGGGGCGCTTTTCAAGTCCTTGCCGGCGTAACCATCATAATCGGCTTGGCCGCTGCCTGGATGCTGTATCCAAATCCCGGCGCACGAGGGCTTTATCCAGACGGCGACGGGACGCCGGTAGGTGAAGGGGCATCGATGTCGGGGCTGCCGCTTGGCGCGGCCCTGGCTTCGCGTCCATTCTGGCTGCTGTTCACGGCATCCTCCATCGTTTCCCTTGGCCTGTTCGTGCCATTCGTGCATCTGGCCAAATTTTCCGTGGATCATGGTCAAGATGAAAGCTGGTCCATTCTGTTGATCAGCCTGATTGGAATTGGATCCATGTCGGGCCGCTTGACCCTGGGCGGCGTGGCGGACCGGTTTGGCCGGCACCGGGCGGTCGTCGCCATGTTCCTTGGCATGGCCCTGATGCAAAGCTGGTGGTACCTCTCCACTTCGTTCTGGGCCCTGGCGGTCTATGCGGTTTTGTTCGGTTTGTTTTACGGTGGCTATGTCGCCCTGGCGCCGGCACTGGTCGCGGATTATTTTGGCGCCAGGAATGTGGGTGGCATCCTTGGGGTGCTGTATTCGGGAACCGCGCTGGGCAATCTGTTCGGGCCGGTGGCGGCGGGTGTCGCCTTTGATCTGACCGGAGCCTATGAGTTGCCCATTGCCGCCTCCGCCTCGACCGCATTTCTGGCGGTGGCGGTGATATTGATGCTGCGTTCGCCGGCACAATGGCGGCGGCAACAAATCGGGAGAAGCCCTGACGCGCACTGATCGCGAGCCAGTGAGATCGCCCGCGCGCACCCTCGGGCAGGCGCGACGCCGCCAATGATGTTGAGCCGGGGGCACGACGCGATCAAACCCACATGGGGTCTATCAACGCGGGTTGGTATAATGGCCTATTCGCGTTTTTCCGGCCCAGGATCCTCGTCGAAATCAGCGCGTTCACCTTCGGGTGCCTTGACGAGAGTTGCCTTCGGCCGCCGTTCCGGCGATGTGGAAGTTTCGTGAAACTGGACGTGGGCGGACGGCGCGTTACCCTGGCTGTCGGCACCGAAATATATGGTTCGGTGCGGAAACGGGATTTCAATGCCTTCCGCGTCGAAACGGTTCTTTATCAGGCGGTTGAAGGCGCGTTGGATGCTCAGTTGCTTGCCCGGCGCGACCTTGAATCGGGCACGGATGATCACGGCGGAATCATCGAAGCTCTGGACGCCCATGACTTCGATATCTTCCATGATCATGGAACCAAAGTTTTGATCCTCGCGCATTTCGGCACCGACCTCGCGGATGACGTTCATGCAGTGATCGACATCCTCCCGGTAGGCGACGCCGATATCAAAAAAGGCGAAGGAAAATACCTTACTGCGATTGGTCGTTGACGTTACCTCGCTGAAAGGAATCCGATGCACATCGCCCTGTAGGTCGCGAAGCTGGATCGAACGGATCGAGATCGCCTCCACCTTGCCCTTGTATCCGCCGAGCACCACGAGATCGCCGACCCCGACGGAATCCTCAATCAGTATGAAAAATCCCGTGATGACGTCTTTGACGAAGGTCTGGGCTCCGAAGCCGATCGCCAACCCGAAAATCCCGGCACCTGCAATCAGCGGCCCGATATTCACCCCGATTTCCGACAGAATCGTCAGCGCAACAAGCACCGCCAGTGCGATCATCACAACATTGCGCAGCAGAGGAAGAAGCGTTAGAGCCCGCTGCCCGCCCGCCACGTCAGCTACGTCGTTGTCGCGCGCAGCTAGGTAGCGTTCGATACCGGCGCTGATCAGTTCCCAGACCAGCAGGGCAATCAGGCTAATGACCACAATATTGGCGACACCCTTGGTTATGGCCACGCCGGCCGGGGTCGATATCCAACCCAGGGCATCAAGTCCCCAAACTCTGAGGCAGGCGATTGCGGCCGCGCCGTAAAGTACGAACTGGGCCCCGCCGCTCAGAACAGGGAGATAGCGGCCGGCCCGTGCCTCCAGCCCGGGGAAACGGGATTTCTGTTCCTCACTTATCGAGAAGACTTTACGCAGAACATTCCGTAGCAGCAATACCAACGCGTGGGAGACACCAATTATTAATAGGCTCAAGCCGGTAGATTTAACTACAAAATCGAACCCACCCGGCACTTCCAGCGCCCAGACTCCGTAGATGGCTATCACGTATAGGATCGCCACTAGATGCCATAAATCGGCCACGCGGCGACGAAACTGGCCAATGACTCGGGTGGCGTTGCCGCGAACCTTATCGGCAATATCCTGCCGGTTCTGCAGCACGAGAACGATCAGCATCAGCGCAACAACCAGGCCGACCAGTTTCGCCGCCAAGCCATGCACGATCTCGGATGCGCCGAGCACTGGCATCACCTCGGTCAGGAAGTAACCATACGCCAGGACATAGACCAGGCGAACGATCCAGAGGAAAATGTAATTCGCCACCTCGTCGGCTATTGGCAACAAGCGCATCGCCGACACATGTGGGGCGAGGAACATTTTCCCAATCGCCAACACGATGCGGGCAAGGACGTTCGCATTGATCAATGCCAGCGCCACAACCCGACCGCCATAGGCAGGCGTCAATAGCGTCATCGTGGCATAGGCTGCGGTAATGAACGCCGCGACGGCAATGAGATCGAGGAAGGTCCGCAAGACGGCAAAAAACAATCGTAGACCGAATCCATCCGAGACCTGCGCCTCAATTGAAAGGTGGAAACGCTGCAACAATCGCTTTGTCAGCCACTCCGCGGCCACTCCGGCAACGAGGATAAGCGCAAGCTGGCCGAAGAGCCACAGCAAGGCGGTGCGCGATCCGGGATTGGTAAAATATGCGCGGGCAGAAGTGAACAGCGCAGGAGCATCGCCGAGTTTCTTGGCTAGGCTTGCCAGTTCGCTGCCGGCAACGTCCATTTTTCCGGAAATCATTTCCAGAAAACGCGTGCCCATGGACTTCTCGGCCTCTGCGTCACGCAGTTTCTGCGCCGCGACCAGCGTTTCCAGAACCCCGACAAAAGCCTGACGTTTGCCATCGTCCTTCAGGGTTTCCAGCAGCCGTTCCATTTCGACTGGCGCCAGCGTTGCCCGGCCAGAGGAATCCTGAGCCATAACCGGGCCAGCCAGCAGGGTCAGCATCACAACCAGTGATCGGAATATCAAAAAATAGTTTCCCATGCATCCGACTTTAGACGTAAGGCGCAGCGCCGACAATAACGGCGCGCGGCGCTCGAATCCCTACCCAGCGGAATTATGCTATGGACAAGAGACGGCGGGTTTTCTGGCGACGATGTGGTAGATGTGCCAGTGTTTGGCTTTGCCCCGCGGGGTCGTCGAGACGGCTTCTTCCTCCCGAAACATTTCGACGTCGAAAGCCTTTAATAGATCCTCAACTTCGCGCAAGCTGAAATGGCTGATGCTGGGATCGTTGGCCCAATCGTCCCGGTCGCCAAACAATTGTCCGCTAAACCGCCCGCCTGGCGTCAGACTGTCATGGATCCGCCGCCAAACGATCAGGAAATCCGCCTTGGGGCAGAGGGGCAGGGCAAAACTCGAATTGACCAGATCGGCGGCCGGCCAGCAGGCCTCTTCAAAACGCGCCACCTGGGTCTCCGGGCGCCTGCCGAATTCGACCAGCTCGGGCCGGGCCAGCAGGGCCTCCATGGCCGTGGCCTGGGCATCAATCGCCAGGACCGGCCAGCCCCGGCGTAAAATCTCGATCGTGTCGCAGCCGCCGCCACAGCCCAGGTCCACGGCCTGACCCACCCGGTTCTCGCGCTCGAACCGGGCCAGGGCATCCAGCACGGTTTCCCGGGGTTGGCGCCGGCCCGTGCGCTGATAGTAATCGCGCCAGCCTTCGGCTTTGTTGGTATTGGTTGCGTTGCTCATGGCTGCGAATGCATGCTAGTGCGCCACCAGATAATCAATCGCGGCGGTGACGCCGCCACGGCCGTGGGGGATTTTCAGGGCCTGCAGGGTTGCCTCGACGCCGGCCAGGGCGCCCAGGATCATGGGATCGTTCAAATCGCCCATATGGCCGATGCGGAAGACATCCCCCCGGAGGCGGTCCAGGCCGCCACCCAGGCTGACCTGAAAGCGTTCCCTGGACAGGCTGCGTACCGCCTCGCCGTCGAAGCCCGCGGGAACGCGAATGGCGGTAACCGAGTTGGCCCGCTGGGCCGGCACAACAGCGTTGAATGCCATGCCGCCTTCGCTGGCCCAGACTTCTACCGCCTGCCGGACGGCGCTGGCCAGCCGGTGGTGGCGGGCGAAAATCGCCGGCAGGCCCTCTTCCGCCAGCATGTTCAGGGCCTCGCGCAGGGCAAAGATCAGGTGTTCCGGCGCGGTGCCGCAAAAGCGGATGTATTGCTCCTCCGACATGCGTTCCCGCCAGTCCCAATAATTGCGCGGCAATCTGGCGCTTTGCCCGGCCCGCAGCGCCTTTTCGCTACAGGCGGTGAAGCCGAGTCCCGGCGGACACATCAGACCCTTCTGCGCGGCGGCAAGGGCCACGTCGACGCCCCAGGCATCCATCTGAAAATCCACCGTTGCCAGCGAGGCGATGGTGTCAACCATCAGCAAGGTGCCATGATTGGCGTTGTCGATCGCCCGGCGCACAGCGGGCACGTCCGAGATGATCCCGGTTGCCGTATCCACGTGGATCATCAGCACCGCCCGGATCCGGCCCTCGCGATCCTCGCGCAAATGTTGCTCCACCGCGTCCGGGTCGATGGCATGGCGCCAATCGCCGGGCAGATGCTCGATCACCAGGCCGAGAGATTCCGCCATCATGCCCCATTTGAGGGAAAAATTACCGGTTTCCGGCAGCAGAATATGATCGCCGGGGGACAGGGTATTGGTCAGGGCCGCTTCCCAGGCCCCGTGGCCGGAAGCGGCATAGATGAAGACCGGCCCCTGGGTTTTGAAAATCGGCTTCATATCCTCGAAACAACCACGCGCCATATTGAAAAATGGCGGCGCCGCGAAGTCCACGGCCGGCTGGTGCATGGCGTTAAGGACACGGTGGGGAATATTGGTTGGCCCGGGGGTGTGGAGGAACTCCCGGCCACGCTTTACATCACTCATATGGATTTGGTCCGTCTTTCAGCATCCCGGCACGACGCCGGGGGGCAGGCTTTCAATATGGCGGCAGATGTCGCCGGGCCGGGTCAGCCAGATTTTATCACGCTGTGCGACGATATGCTTCAGGGCCCGGCGCAATTGCCGCAGACGAAAGGGCTGGCCAACGATGAAGGTATGCAACGAGATCGGGAAGACCAGGGGTTGGCGGACGGATTGTTCCAGCATCTCATCAAAATTGTCGATGATGGCGTCGGCGAACTGGGTTGGCGTCATTTTGTGCAGAACGATGGCCCGGTTGTCGTTCAATTCCACCGGGTAGGGCATGGCCAGGATCGGCTTGCCGCGGGTTTTCATCCAGATCGGCTGATCGTCGCAACACCAGTCCATCTGATAGTGATAGCCGGCCTCGCGCAGCAGATCCAGGGTCTGGGCGCTTTGCGACAGCCAGGGGCTCATCCATCCGGTGGGTGCTCTGCCTTCGTTTTGGCTGATGGCGTCGGTCGTCGCCTTGATCAAGGCGCGCTCGGCGTCTTCGTCCAGGGCGCCTTGTTCCTGCGAGTTGGAGATGCCATGGCCCAGGAATTCATCACCACGTTGGCGCAGGCGCGCGGCCACCTGCGGCGCATGCTCATAAATCGATGTGTTCAATTGCGCCTGGATCGGGATGTCCAATTCATCAAACAGCTCCATCAGGCGCCAGAAACCTACCCGGTTGCCATAGTCGCGCCAGGCATAGACGCTTTGCTTGTTGTGCATGCCGGATGGGGCAATGGCGGATTCGATGCTTTCATCCCAGGCGAACTGTTCCACGTTCAGGGCCACATAGACCGCCAGGCGTTTGCTCTCGGGCCAGGAATAATCGGGCCGTTGGCTGATTGGGGAATACTCGTAACGTCCATGGGTCGATAGCATTTCAGGTGCCTCGTGGTTAAAGGGGAGGGTGGCGGTTGTGCCAGTCCGTGGCGCCTTCATAGGCGGCGGCAATACGATAGATCATGGCCTCCTGGAAATTCCGGCCGACGATCTGCATCGCCAGGGGCAGGCCGTCGCCATCGAAACCGATGGGCAATGACAGCGCCGGGTTGCCGGTCAGATTGAAGGGCGCGCGGGCCTGGCGGGCGTATTTCAGGGCAATTTCCGCCGCATCGTCAATCACAAAGGGCGGGTCCATGGAGGAGGCGACAATGACCCCATCCAGCGCCCGGATGGTCTGATTGAAGCCAGCGGTCAGTTGCCGGCGCAGGCGCAGGGCATCCACATAGTCATCCGCTGTCAGAAAGGCGCCGGGCAGGACCCGTTGCAGGAACGAGGCGCTGTAGTCACCGGGCCGTTCCGCGAGCCAGCGGCGGTGGATGGCATAGGCTTCCGATACCAGGATCACCCGGTTGCAGGTGCTGTAGGTGGCCAGGGGCTCGGTCTCTATCTCGGCCACCCCGGCGCCCAGGTCCTGCAATACCCGCACCGCGTCTTCGATGGCCGCGGCCACTACGGGATCGGCGATCATGTCACGGTTGTGGAAATGGCGAATGACGCCAAGGCGCAACCCCTTGACGCCCTGGTCAAGCTGGGCGGTAAAATCGGGGACCGGCACATCGGCCGAGGCCGGGTCGGCGGGGTCATGACCGGCCAGGGCATTCAACATCAGGGCATTGTCGGCCACCGTGCGGGTCATCGGCCCCACGTGATCCAGGGAATAGGACAGGGGCGTCACGCCATGGCGGCTGACCCGGCCATAGGTCGCCTTCATGCCGACGATGCCGCAGGCCGTGGCCGGATTACGGACCGAACCGCCGGTGTCCGTGCCCAGCGCCATGGGCAGGAACCCCGCCGCGACCGCCACGCCGGAGCCGGACGAGGACCCGCCGGGAAAACGCTCCCGGTTCCACGGATTGCGGGCCGGCGGCCAGGGCAGATCGAACGATGGTCCGCCCAGGGCGAATTCGTGGGTTGCCATTTTACCCAGCAGGATCCCGCCCGCCGCCCGCAGGCGTCTGGTCACCGCGGCATCTGCGGTCTTGGGCGGCTGCTGGGCCAGGATTTGCGAATGCGCCGTGGTCGGCAGGCCCGCGGCATCGATAATATCCTTCAGGCCAAAGGGCACGCCATGCAAGGGGCCCAAGGGCCCGCCGGTCCGCACCGCCCGCGCGGCGGCCTCCGCCTCCACCAGGACGCTTTCGGACAGGACCCGCAGGAAGCTGTCCAACCGCCCGTCATGCGCCCCGATCCGGTCCAGCAGGCATTGCGCGTAGACCACGGGCGACAGCGCGCCGGTGCGGATCCGCGCCGCGACCTCGACCAGGCTTAAAAAAGCCAGTTCCTCTCCGGGCTTAGACATTGTTGTCGGGCTGAAAAATATGGCCTGGTTCGTCGGCAATATCCGCTGGCCGGCGCAGGCGCCGGGCCATGGCGCGGCCGCCGTCATAGGCCTGGCGCAGCAACGCCGGCTGCGCGTCATACAGCGTCCCCAGGCCCAGTTGCCGGGCCAGTTGTTCCAGGGCGGCGTCGTCCAGATTGTCGTTGCTCATATCCCGTCCTTCGTCACATAGCCCTGCCGGTGGTCCCAGGCGGCAGCGTCCTTGCCGCGGGCCTTGGCTGAACCATAGCCGCCCCCGCCCGGCGTGGCGATCAATATGCGATCGCCAGTTTGCAAATGATGCTGGGCCCGGTTGTCCGCTTCCACGCCGTTGATCCGCACGGCGCCGACTTCGCCTTTTCCACCCCCCGCCAGCCCCGGCGCCCCATAACGGGTACGTTCCGCCATGAAGGTGACGGCGATGGGGCTTTCTGACAGGCTTTCGATCAACATATCCTGGCCCAGACCGCCGCGATGCTGCCCCGCGCCGCCTGAATTGGGACGCAGGCGCTTGTAGTGAAACAGCAGGGGCGCCGATTGTTCCGCGACCTCCACCGGCGTGGATGACAGATTGGATGGCCAGGAAATGGCGTGCTCCCCATCGGCAGCCGCGGTCGCGCCCATGCCGCCGTTGAAGAACAGATTGGTGGCATAGGGCTGGCCATTGGGCCGCACCCCGGATTGCGTGCAGTTCCACAAGGGCGAGCCGGCCGCCGCCATGACCCGGTCCGGCAACACGCCGGCCAAGGCGCCGAAGGCCAGGATGGGGACATAATGGCCGGTGCTGGCCCGCGCCCCGACAGCGGCCGGGGGCAGGGGGTTCAACAGGCTGTTCTCGGGCGCCGTTACGGTAATGGGCCGCAACATGCCGGAATTGTTCGGCACCTCGGGCAACAGCGCGCATTTTATGGCATAGGCGGACATGGCATAGGTATAGCAGAACGGGCAATTGATCGCCCGGGGCTGCACGGGCGAGGTCCCGGTAAAATCGAAATGCGCCTGGTCGCCCTTGATGGTAAGGCGCAAGGCAAAGTTGAAGGGCGCATCGGCCCGCAGCCCGTCGGTCAGCATCTGGTAGGGGTAGGTCCCGTCGGGAACCGCTGTCAGGGCGGCCCGCATGGCGGCCTCCGTGCGGCCGTTCAATTCCCGTGACAGCTCAACCAGATCGTCCAGGCCATATTCCCCCAACAGGGTCAGCAGCCGGTCTTCGATCAGATAGTTGGCGGTGATCTGGGCGTGAATATCGCCTTCGGTCTGCTCCGGCGTGCGGACCTGGGCGCGCAATAATTCAAAGAAGGTCTGGTCCTCTTCCCCGCCGCGAAAGATCTTCAACAGGGGAATATGAAAGCCTTCTTCGAAGATTTCCCGCGCCTCGACGGATCGGATGCGGCCACCGATATCGGGCATGTGGGACGCCGTGGCGGCAAATGCGACCAGGCGCCGGTCCTGGAATATGGGGCGCACGATGCTGCAATCGTTCAGGTGCCCGGTGCCCAGCCAGGGATCGTTGGTGCAGATCACATCGCCGGGGTTCAGGCCATCGCGCCCGAAACGGTCCAGGGTGTGGCGGACGGTGGCGGGCAGGGTGCCGATGAACGAGGGAATGGAGCCGCTGTTCTGGGCCAGCAGCTGGCCGGCGCTATCGCACAGAACACAGGCGAAATCATTGGCCTCGTTGGACAGGGTGGAAAACGAGGTGCGCACGATGGCCTTGGCGGCCTCGTCAACGCTGGCGATCATCCGGTTCCAGATTATTTCCAGGGTCACGGCATCGAAAGCGCGTGGGCTGTTCATGACGCATCCTCCGGCAGTTCAATGATCAGATTGCCGCTGGCGGAAAGCTGAAAGCGTCCGCCGGGTCCGATGACCATGGTCGATTCCGCTTCCTCGACCACGGCGGGGCCGTTAAAGGTTTCCCCGGCGGTCAGGGCGGCGCGGTCATGGATCGCAGTGGCCACGGCGCCGTTGGTCTCGGGGAAATAGACCGCACGCTGGCGCTGTCTCGCCGGGGGGCGATCCGGACCCTGATCCGGTCTCTGGGCCGGATCATCCACAACCGGCACGCCCCTGGCCGTCAGGCGGACCCGGATAGCCGCGATGGCGACGGGAACATGTGGCGGTGGCCGGGTGAAATGAAGCCGATAAGCCTGTCCATAGGCGTCCAACAATCTATCGTGGCTGGCGGCGGTGTAGGGGCCGGGGGGCAGGGTCACCACCAGTTCAAAACCCTGGCCGATGTTGCGCAGATCGGCCAGCCGCTGCACCTGGGCGCTGGCCGCATCGGCGCCGGTGTCGGCGATGACCTGGCGGGCGGCGGCCTCCAACTCTTCATAGGCGGTTTCCAGGGCCGCCCAGTCCAGCGCGTCCAGGGCGGCGGCGAAGGCGGCGGTGCGGTCCACCCGGGCCGGGGCCAGCAGCAAACCAAAGGCCGAGGCGACACCGGCATTGCGGGGACAGACGATGCGTTTGATGCCCAGCTTGCGGGCCAGATAATAGGCATGCACCGGGCCGGCGCCGCCCGTCGCCACCAGGGTGTAGGCGCGCGGATCGCGGCCTTTTTCGGCAATATGAACCCGCGCGGCCGAGGCCATGTTCTCGTTCACCAGATCATGGATGCCCCAGGCCAGTTTCTCCCCGTCCAGGCCCGCCTGGCCGGCCAGGTCCTGAATGGCGGCGCGGCTGCCGGGCAGGTCCACATCGATGGCGCCGCCGGCAAAGCCTTCCGCCGCCAGATAACCCAGGACGAAATCCGCATCGGTGACCGTGGGCGCGGTGCCACCCCGGCCATAGGCCACGGGTCCCGGCACGGCGCCGGCGCTGTCCGGTCCGGCCTTCAACAGACCCAGCGCATCCAGGCGGGCGATGGAACCGCCGCCCGCACCGATCTCGATCAGTTCGACGGCCGAGATACGAATGGGCAGGCCGCTGCCTTCGGCGAAGCGGCGTTCCCGGGCCGCCTCGAAGCGATAGGCGATGGCGGGTTCCGCGCCATCGATCAGGCACAGTTTCGCCGTGGTGCCGCCCATATCGAAGGCCAGGATATGCTCCAGCCCTTCGGTCCGGCCAATATCGGCGGCGGCCAGGGCGCCGGCGGCGGGACCGGATTCCAGCATGTGCACGGGCGCGCGGCGCACCTCGCCCACATGGGTCAAACCGCCGCTGGACAGCATCAATAACAAGGGCGCGGTAATCCGCCGCGCGCCCAGACGGCTGTTCAGGGCGTCCAGATAGTCCCGCGCCAGAGGTTTCACATAGGCATTGGCAACGGTGGTCGAGGCCCGCTCGAACTCGCGGATTTCCGGCGCCACATCGCTGGACAGGCTGATCGCCAGATCGGGCAGCAAGGCCGCCAGACGGGCGCCGGCGGCCTGTTCGTGGCAGCCGTTGCGATAGGCATGCAGGAAGACGATGGCCAGCGAGGTAACGTGCGCCGATTGCAGCGCGGCGGCGATCCCCGGCAGGGCATCGGTGTCCAGGGCCTGATGGACGCTGCCGTCCGCCAGCAGGCGTTCGCCCACCTCGAAGCGCAGCTCCCGGGGCACCAGGGGGCGGGGCTTTTTCGCCGCCAGATCGTAAAGGTCGTATTTCCGCTCGCGCCCGATCTCCAGACTGTCGCGGAAACCCGCCGTGGTCAAAAGCGCGGTTTTGGCGCCTTTGCGTTCAATAAGGGCGTTGGTGAACAGGGTCGTGGCGTGGACCACCCGTTCGATGTCATCGGCGGCAACGGCTTCATCGCGCAGTACCTGGTCCACCGCCGCCAGAACGGCGGCGGCCGGATCGCCCGGCGTGGTCAGGATCTTGCGGGTCAGGCGCCGGCCCCCGTCGCGGCTATACAGGACCACGTCGGTGAAGGTACCGCCAATATCGATGCCCAGGGCGTAACGGCTCATCTCAGGGGCTCATCTCAACGTCTCATTCTTTGAGATTTTCACGGGCGGCGTGAAGGCGGGCGGCCAAGGCGACCGCCGGGGGGACAATGCCGTCATGGATGTCCCAACAGGGCCTCCCGGAAGCGGGTCTTGTGCCAGGAGGCGTCCCAGACGGTGCGCATCTTGGGCGGCTCGTTCACCGCGACCTTCAATAGAACAAAGGCGGCGCCGTTGCTGTTGCGCAGCATCTCACCCGCATCGTGCAGTTCGGCTGTCTCGCGCACCGTGCGCACGGCGCCGATGCCGCCGCCCTGGGCCATGACCGCCAGATCCGTGCCCAGGCCGGTGTGGCTGCGCTGAAAGCCGGTCTCGCCATAATGTTCGTTGTCGACACAGATGATGCCCAGATTGGCCGGATTGGCCACCGCGATGGTGGCCAGGGTGCCTACGTTCATCAGCAATTCGCCATCGCCGGTCACCACGATGACGCGTTTGTTGGGCTGCGCCAGGGCCAGGCCCAGGCCCATGGAAGCGGCCGCGCCCATGGCGCCGCCAAAGCCGAAAACCCGCGGGTCGTCGCCCACGGCGGCCGTCACATCACCCTTGGCGCCGGCCAGGCCGGCCACGATCAGGACATCGCCCTGCATGTCCAACAGGGTTTTTACCGCGACGCGCCGGTCCAGATGGCCGGTCGCTGTCTTGCCGGCGGCGCGGGTGCCTTCATTCGGATCTGCCATAATTCACCTCTAAAATTTCTTGGCGCCAAGCAGCTTTTGCCCCAGCAGGACAGCCACCGGCATTTCGTTTTGGAAGGCCATGGTGAGGGCCGCGCCGATGGTGCGGGCGACCTCGCCGGGCTCGTCGATCCGCAGGCAGATCACATCACAGGCTTCCAGTACGGGCTGGGTCGATTGGCCCATGGGCATTTGCCAGGGATTGCCCTCGCCGAAATCGCCCCGCATGGAGATCAGGGTCAGAAAGGGAAACCGTCCGGCCCGGATCAGGGACAACAGGTTGATGCAGTTGCCCACGCCGCTGCTTTGCATCAACAGGACGCCCCGGCTGCCGCCCAGATGGGCGCCCGCCAGCATGCCGACGCCCTCTTCCTCGGTGGTCAGGGCAATGGAATGCACCTCCGGGTCGGCGATGGATCGATCGATCAGATGTTGGTGGCCCGCGTCGGGCACATAGGCGAACTGGTCGACGCCGCCCTCGCGCAACAGGCGGTAGGCTTCTTCCGGCCATTCAGTACTCATGTTCGGCTCCATAGTTGTTGCGTCAGGATGCCCGTGCCGCGCTCCACCGCCTCGGCCGCATCCAGACATAGGTCTTCCCGCAGACGCGGGCCGATGATTTGCACCCCCATGGGCACGCCATCGTGCAATCCGGTGGGGACGGCGGCGCTGGGCAGGCCCAAGGCGTTCACACCATACAGCATACTCTGCTCGTCCAGCATCTGCTTTACCCGCGCCGCGCCCTTCAGGTCCTCGCCTTGCGGGAAGGGCGGCACTTGGCTGACCGGCGCCAGCACCAGGGGATAATCTTCCATGAACACGCTCCAGGCCCGCAATAGACGGGTACGGTCGGCCAGGGCGCGCATATAGCCCTCGCCGTCGCGGGTGTTGGAGGCGGCCAGATAGTCACCGATAACCTGATTGACATCCCCAGAGCCATATTCGCGGATCCCGGCCATCATCATCACCTTGGTGTCGGTCATCAGCAGGGTGCGCCAGTTTTCGGCGATCTCGGCCACCAGGGGCGGGTCCACGGTTTCGACGGCGTAGCCGGCATCGGCCAGCAGGCCGGCGGCCCGATCGATCGCCGCGGCGACCGCCCCATGACAGGCAATGCCGGCGGGCGTCTTGCTTACCGCCACCTTGAGCGGCGGGGCCAGGCGGGGGCCGTCCAGGGGGGCGGGCACCCACCAGGGGTCGCGGGCGTCGCGCCGGGCCATGACGGCCAGGGCCAGACGGACATCGCGGACTTCCCGCGCAATGGGCCCCTGCACGGACATCAATTGCAGGGTCGGCGGCCGTTCTTCGACCGCGGTCGGATTATAGGCGGGCACCCGGCCCAGCGAGGGGCGGATCGTCGCCAGACCACAGGCATAGGCCGGATAGCGCAGCGAGCCGCCCAGATCGTTGCCGTGGGCAATGGCGCCCATGCCCAGGGCGACGGCGGCCGCCGCCCCGCCCGAGGAACCACCGGGGGTAATGTCGTGGTTCCAGGGGTTTTTGCTCAGCCCCCGCAGGGGGTTGTCGGTGAACCAGCGCAGGCTGAATTCCGGTGTATTGGTGCGCCCGATGATGATGGCGCCGGCCTGGCGCAGATTGGCGACCACGGGCGAATCCTCCGTCGCCACCACGTTGGCGAAGCCGGGCACGCCGTTGGTGGTGGCCTGTCCTCTTTGATCGACATTTTCCTTGATGGTGACCGGCACGCCGTGCAGCGGCCCCAGGGCCACCCCGCTGGCCGCAACCTCATCGGCCCGCCGGGCGGCGTCCATGGCGTCTTCGGACAGATCAACGGTCACCGCGTTGACGGCGGCGTTGGTCGCCGCCATGCGCTGGATCGCCGCATCGACGGCGTCCCGGGCGGTGATCCTGCCGGCGCGTATGGCGGCGGCGGTATCGGTGGCGCTCCATTGCCAGATCGGTTGGGACATGCTGCTCTCTCTCAATTCTTGACGAAGGCCTGCAGGCGTTCCTGGATGTCGGGGCCGCGGCCGGGGCTTTCCGCCATCTCGAACGCCAGGCCCTCGTGGAAGGTGAAATCCTGGCCGCGATTGTACAGCATCTTGTTGCCGCGCAGGGAGTGCCACGAGGTGGCCACGATGTCGGCCGCCAGTGCCCGCACCATCGTTTCCAGCTCGTCATCCCCGACGCAATAGTTGGCCAGGCCCATGGCCGCCGCCTCGGCGCCGCTGTAGGCGCGCGCGGTAAAGCTCATTTCCTTGGCCTTCAGCGGCCCGATCCGCCGGGGCAGGCGCTGGCTCATGCCCCAGCGCGGGGTCATGCCCCATTTGCCGTGGGTATCGGAAAACGTGGCGGTGGTCGAGGCGACCAGCAGATCGCAGGCCAGGGCCAGTTCCAGACCGCCCGTATAGCAATGGCCCCGGATCTCGGCGATCACCGGCTGGGGCAGGTTTTCAAGCATATTAATGGTGTCGGCCTGATAGGTGGGGGACGGGGCCTCCTGCCCCGCCTGGATGGCTTTCAGATCGTTGCCGGCGCAAAACGACCGCCCCGCGCCGCGCAGCACCACACAGCCTACATTGTCCACGTCGCCGGCGATGCTTTCCACATGGCCGCGCAATTCCACGAACAGATCCGGGCTCAGGGCATTCAACGCCTCCGGCCGGTTCAGGGTCAAGGTCGCGATCCCCCCTGCATCCGTGCGCAAGACCAGTTCCGTCATCTGCCGTCTCCTCCCAAAATTCGCCGCTCTGATCGTCACGTCCTATGATACCCTCACGCGGGCCTAAAATGGCTTGGGAATTAGACGGATTTTTACAACTTTTTGCAAATGCGCAGGTGTGTTTCAGTCAATTTTCCGCGAAAGGCGCCAGCGGATAGAACAATAGCGAAATTGTTTGTGGCAAATTGTTTGTGGCAGGTTGCGACAGGGCTGGTTGCGCGGTACTTTTATCAAATCGCTTGTTCGCCAACGCCCGTTGATAGCGCCAGAGATCATGCAGCATGCCGGAATTTGAGACCCTGAAAAGCGCGGTCGCCGACCTGGGCGACGCGCTACGGGACTCAAACGCGTTGCCGCCCCATTTTCCCTTAACCGAAGTTGGGGAACTTCTGGACGCCATCGCCCTGCTTTCGGAGAGCAGCGCGGATGAACTGCCGATCAAACTTCAGGCGGCTGAAAGCGCGCTGTCAGACCTGCGCCGAGCGTATGTGCCACGCGAAACGGCGCACAACGATGATGCGGAACTCCCGAGTTTCGCGCAGCTGCGACTTGCCACCAGCGACGTGATGGCCGAACTGCGGGGCGTGCTGTCGACCCTGGACCCGGTCGTTGTGGCGGCCGCGACGCCGACCGGCGATCAACTCTCTGCTGCTGTGCCGGCGTTGGAAAACGATGCAATATTGGCCGAGATTGTCGGCGATACACGCCAGGCGGACGATGAGATCAAGCGTGGCCACACCATAATTATCCAGCACGTGCAAAATTACGGTGTTATCGGCAGCATCAGCATCAAGTTGAATGATTTGACGATCAGCAATGCTCTTATCCGTATTACTGCCAAGCTTGATATGGTGCGGCTGCATTGGCTTGAGAAGCTGGCTGCGGGTTTGGCCAAGGCTCCCGATGCCATATTGAAGTTAGCTAAGGCTTTGCCGCTGGCACTCGGCGCCATCGAGATTATCGCGCGGGAACTAAAGAAGGCGACGAGCCGGATTGTTGCCCATCTAGAGCAGTTTCTTGATAAATCGAAGCCGTCGCCGGTACGTAGGGACAGTCCCTACCTTTCCGTTTTCCGTGATGCTGATTGGTCGCCAGAGATGGTGGTGATCCCGGCGGGGACATTCCTGATGGGGTCGCCGGAGAAGGAAGATGATTACCATGAGAGGGAAGGTCCGCAACACCAAGTGACGATTGGGCGGCGTTTTGCCCTTGGCCTTTATCCTGTGACGTTTGAGGATTACGAGCGGTACTGTGTCGCGAAGGAAAAGGAACCACCCGATGATCGAGGTTGGGGCCGAGGCCGGTGGCCCGTCATTAATGTCTCCTGGGACGATGCGCAGGCGTATATCAAATGGTTGAACGACGAATTGGATCTGCCCGGCGGTACCTATCGGCTGCCGTCGGAGGCGGAATGGGAATATGCCTGCCGGGCGGGGACGACGAGCCGTTACTCGTTTGGCGACGATGAGGCGAAGCTTGACGCCTATGCTTGGCATGACGGCAACGCCGACGGTCAAACCCATCCGGTGGGCGAGAAGCTTGCCAATTCCTGGGGTCTTTTCGACATGCACGGCAATGTGTGGGAATGGACCGAGGATCGCTGGCATGCGGATTATACGGACGCGCCGCTGGACGGCTCCGCCTGGATTGACGGTAGCGACGAGAACCGTGTTCTCCGCGGCGGCGCCTGGTTCAACGATCCCGGGTACCTGCGCGCGGCCGTCCGCTACTGGCTCGGCACCGGAAACCGAGACTACAACGGCTTCCGCCTTGCCAGGACGCTTTCGCGGTAGCGA
>JAQBYC010000019.1 GCA_027623205.1 Pseudomonadota bacterium
GATCCCAAGAGCGACTGGGGGTGGTCGGGAGGGGGAGCGGGTGGGTAAGTCAATCTCGAAAATGGTCTAGACAGCCCAAAACCTTAACTACGATTCTAAGACGCCTTATTTCTCTCCAAGATTCTTCCAGGTTTTGCCTCCGTCCAGACTCGACAGGATCGATTGGGCGCGGGTCTGTTGGTTACCTGTGATAGCGTAAAGCAGCTTGGTGTTTGCGGGATCGACGGCCAGATGAGCGATATAACTTTGGCCGAAATTGTTGTTCACGACAGGCCAAACCAATTTCGGTTCGGAAGTTTTTATGAGACCTGTGCCAATTTGATATGCGTAGACAGTCGCATCGGACGTGACATGGACCATGGTCGCGGTTCGTGAAACAAGATGCGCCGGTTTCCAGGATTTGCCACCGTCCGTGGATTTCGCAAGTCCGCGCTGGGTCGCCGCATAAAAGGTATTTATATCCTTGGCTGACGCCGCAAGATCGATCAGTCCAGCCGGACCAGGTCCGATTTTTGTCCAGGAATGTCCGCCGTCCCGGCTCATCTGAAGACCGCCGGACATTCCTACTATGATGCTTGGATCAGCCTTGCTGACATCCATTTGATGAAAATCCACTGGTCCATCGACGCCATCCGACAGTTTTTTCCAGGTTTTCCCTCTGTTGGTTGACGTGATAAAGCCCATGTTGCCGCCACCGGTCGGGTGCCCGCTGCCAAAGAGCACATTTGGGTCCGTCGGGTGGGGCGTGAAACCCATATAGTCGTTCCGGTTCGCGGAAATTCGATCGGCGCTGCCATCAAGGGCGACGGCGTATACGCCGTGGTGAGTTGCCAGATAGAGGCGCGATGTATCACCGGCATCGACCGCGATGCCATGAAAATGGGTGCTCCCCGCCAGTGTCGCTACAGATGTCTCGGCTGCATGAAGCGGCTGATTGCCAAATATCAACATGCTTGGGATGGCGGCGGCGAAGAGTCGCAATAATCCGAAAGTCCTATGGTTCATTTTCGTCTCACTATTTGGTTGTTGGTGATTGATTTCAATTGGTCTGCATGCCTCGCGGCATGGGATCAGAGGCATGACGATCCGCCGCGCCCGTCATTGTTTGAACATGCCTTGAATCTTGTTCCACATCCCCTGGCTTTTGCTTTTCCCGGCTCCATGTATGTCGTTGGTAAGGGCGTTGATGAACAACACCAGGTTGGTTGACTGAAACTGGAGACCGTGAAAGTTTGCCCGCCAGCGACCTTCCATGTCGATCACATGCGTGACGACACCATGGACTTGATAACCGTCCCCCTCCTGCGTGAATTTGTGGCCAAATCGCTCAACAAGCTCCCGCGTCGCCGTAATTCTCTGGGGACCGCTGGTTAGAAAAGCCCAATTCACCGGGTCCAGGCCGTGATCCCGACCGTAGGTTCGCATCACCTCCGGCGTATCATTCTTTGGATCTGTGGTGATGGTGACGAACCGCACCAGTTCACGCATGGGCGTCTGATTTGTCATCGCCTGAATTTCGGCGATGCGCTCCGCGTGCAGCGGGCAGATATCCGGGCAGTTGGTGTAGATAAAATGCAGGACGACGACCTTGCCCCGTAGCGCGGACAAGCCGACAGTGCGGCCATCGGCGTCCTGAAGTATGAAGTCCGGCGCTTCCCGGTCGAGGGACTGGAAGTATTTTTCCCTGTCCCGGAGCTGGTTTTCCAAGCTTTGCAGCGAATGAGCAGCGGCCTCATTAGCATTCGTCAACAAGAGAAACACTCCTAGTCCCAATGCCACAAGAATTCTCATCAAATCTTCTCCAAGCGCGGGAATTGAAAGCGGGACCGCGCTGACAGGCGCGACACCAACGATGGCAATCAATGCATTCGGTGACCTCATCAAAGGGTTTCTCCGAACTCGTCGACCGCGATTTTCGCTCGCTGCCGCTTCCGGCGTTGATCGAGCAACAGCTTGACTGCGACGGGAACTAAGGTAAGCGTGCCGAGGGCAAGAATGGCGATCATTACCCGGCGGGCGTCCATTGACGCCATCTCGCCACCGAAATGAGCGAGCAGAAAGCTTGCCGGAACTATCCCTGCCAGCGTCGCCGCGGCGAACCGCCATATGGTCAGAGGGGTAAGACCTGCGGCGTAGCTGACGATATCGAAGGAAATGAAAGGCATCAGCCGGGTCACGAATACGATCACCATCAGCATGTTCTGGGAACCCAGCAACCCTAGCGATAGCCGCGCGCCAAACCATCTGCGTAGCACGTCGTAGCCGACTAAGCGGGCAATGGCGAAGGCGATGAGGGCTCCGGTCTCGGATCCGATCGCAACATAGAGGGTTCCCCAAATATGGCCGTAGACGGCACCAGCCGCCAGAGCGATCGGCGCGCTGGGGATCGGGTTCAAGACGATCGCTACGGCCAACAGGCCGATAACCGCGAGCGGTCCGAGCAATCCGAGCCGGGCTATGAGGTCCTGAAGGACCAGCCCGTCCAAGATCGCGGCCAGTGCGCCGGTCCAGGATAGGACTCCATAGCCCCCACCCAGAACGGCGACGATCACGATACCCGCAATGATCTTTCCACGACCAAACCCCGCCGATGATCGGCCCTCGTCCCGGCCGCACAACAAGGCGCCGCTAGGCACGACGCCACCGTCCTTCCTGTCTGTGCCTACCGTCTCGTCTGCCGCCACGCTGAGTTCCTTTCGCATTCTGTCTTAACGAGGGTCCTGATCTCGGCGGGAGGCGTATGACCTCCCATCATCGATCACGATAATTTTTCATCTCCATCGTCGTAGGCCATTGGCGTGGAAATGATCCGGTGGCCATGGCGCTCGCGGTCACCAGTGTTTTCAGATGAGCCTTTATGTCGTATCCTTTCTTTCCAAAGTTGAGTGTGAAGTGACGAAATGGGAAACGGTCCGCCGTCCTTCATGCACTTGGGTCTGGGTCTCCCTTGGAATGAGCGCCCTCTGCTGGGATCTTGCTGCCGGATGCGCATGATTTGCCCCCAGATATGTTCATGCAGAGCCCTAGGGCGCACATCGCCGCGCAGGGAAGGACGGCCAGCAGGATGGACGCGGCACCCACTGCTTCCAGCCAACCCCAGTTCATTGCCATGCCGCCGGCCGCGATCCCGATGGCTAGAATTATCAGACCGCGTCTGCCGCCGATATAGGGCCAGATCGTGTTCACCATGCCTTGGGCGAGCGCCATCGACGTTCCTCTTGAACTTGATGTTCTCATTGGTCTTTCTGCTGCGTTTGATCTTCCGTGGACTGGATGGGCGCCGAGGCATGGGGCTTGTTCGGCTTTGTGAGATGTTCGCGAAGAAAGGCGATCAATTCCGGGCTGTCCCACTCGGCGGGGCCGACGAGCCTTCCCAATTCGCGGCCTTTTCGATCGACCAGCAACGTCGTGGGAATGCCAACGACACCAAGCTGGCGCATCACTCGACTGGATTTGTCGGCATAGACGCTGAGAGATTTGAGACCCAGCTCCCGGTAGAACGCCTTGACGACGGGCGCGCCCTGACGATCGATGGAGAGCGCGACGACCTCGAAATCCGGCCCGCCGAGCATGGCTTGCAGACGATCCAATGTCGGCATTTCGCGGCGGCATGGTCCGCACCATGTGGCCCAGATGTTCAACAGCACCAGCCTGCCCCGAAAGTCGGCGAGGGTGAGCGCGCGATCCTCGCCGTCCACAAACCGGAGCTCGGGAAGCGCCCGTGGCTCCTCCAGAAGCGTAAAGCTAAACCCTGCATTCGCAGACGGTTTCGCCTCTAAAGTAACCGCCGCCGATCGGACCGCTGAGTTGGATGACGAAAAATTCCAGTACTTCGCCACAACGACGATGGTCAGCGTCACGGCGATCAGCAGGCTTGCCGCAGCTATCACTTTTTGAACAGTCACCAAATTCATGATCATTCGCTCTCGGACACCGGTGCGGCCGGCAAAATCGTTTGGTTGGTTTTCTGCAACCGTCTGATCAAAGGAAGAAGCATCTCTTCGAGCGCTTTCGGCGTGATCGCACCAATATGCTTATCGGCGATCTGTCCATTCCGGTTGATGACGAAGGTCTCGGGCATGCTAATCCTCCCGGCGTCTGGTAAAGAACAGGTATTTGACGAGTGCCGCCACGGCCAAGATCGGCAGAACGGTGATCAGAACACCGAACCCGCCCATGAACCAACCGCCCATCATGCCTCCGCCCGTCATGTTGTTCATCATTGCAAAATCTCCCTATTCCGTTCTTCAGCATCTCTCTTTGATGAATTGGCTAATCTCCGCTGGAGACGAAAACACAAGGGAAGCCCGGTCGACCCTCATGCCAGAGCCGACAATTACGGGGCGCTCTTTTGGCGGCCCCTTCGTACTCGTATCGCTTTTGAAGCGGAGATTGAACTCCCAGTATTTTGAGATTTCCCCGGTTGCCGTCGTTATCTGGTAGGTGTCTCGACAATGGCTGAGCGCCGTCACCTGAAATTTGGTTGGTGGATTTGAGCGATCGGCGGGATCGGCCCTGCTGGTCGATTTCACCGACGACACTCCACTTCCCGACCCGAGTTGCTTCAAGTAGGCGACAATGTCCAGGCGCTCAGCGGCGTTGTCCATACCGCGTATTCGCATTGATGTGCCGGGTACCATCGACCCTGGATCGCGGAGCCAAAAGTTCAGCGTCTTATCGCTCCAGACAATTCCGGAGCTCCTGATCGCCTCTGAATAGCGGTCGAAACTCTCGATGGCGCCGGCGTTTTTGCCCCAAATGTTCGAAAGGCTCGGGCCGGTCTTGTGCAGACTCGGTTCCACCGAATGGCACGCGACACACTTGAGAAACGCCTTCCTTCCCTGATCGGGATTACCGGCGGCCAAGACACCCGAGGCGCTAAAAAGCAGCGCGGCAATAGCTGCAAGTGCGCGCGACGCGAGAAAACTCTTGCCCTTCATTCGAACCGCTTTTCCTTTATGAGACACGGACAATGCCCATCATGCCGGCGGCCAGGTGTTCGGCGATATGGCAATGGAACATCCAGTCGCCGGGATTGTCCGCGACAAAAGCGATATCAGCGTTCTCGCGCGGCGCAATCAAGACGGTATCCTGCCACTCGCGGTATGGCGTTTGCCGCCCATTTCGTGAGATAACACGGAAGGAATGGCCGTGCAGATGGATCGGATGATACCAGGCGGTCTCGTTCCGCAGGGTCAAGACATGGGAGCGGCCCTGCTCCAGTGTCAGCAATGGTTCCATCACCGGCCCTTCGAAAGCCACGCCGTTGATTGTCCACATCTTGCCGCCGCCCATCATCCGGCCCATCATTCCACCACCCATCATCCCGCCACCCATCATCCCGCCACCAAACGCAACCTCGTGGCGCTTTGCGCGCGCGATATCCGGTTCCGGCATGGTGTTTGCCAGCAGGCGAATGGAAAATACGGGCGGTCTTGCCCGCAATGCCGGCTTGTCCGAATAAACAATATCGATCAGCCTGTAAGTCTGAGACGGGTAGAACCGGTCGACGACCGTAAACGACTGTCCTGACTCGTTTGCCATATCAATAATGAGATCGATCCGCATCGCGGGGCCCAGAACAACCAGCCCGTTTGCTGGGCCATGGGGCTCCACCGGTTGACCGTCGTAGGCGATGATGCGCGGCCGATGAGCGCCGAAGTCCAGTCCAAATATCCGCGCATTTGCCGTGTTGATGAGCCTCAGCCGTATACGCTCGCCGGCGCGAACCTCGAAACTATCCGGCATTTGGCCGTTGATCGTCACCGTGTTCCCAAGGCGGCCCGCCATTCCGGCGTCCATGCGATTGCCGAAGTCGTCCGAGATCGCTGCATTGGACAAAAGCCGCCAATCATCGAGCACCCAGGTTATGTCGCGATCCACCTCGATCGGTTCACGCTCTTCGACGATCATTGGGCCGGAAAGTCCGCGCCCGATCTGCTCGGCGCTGTTCGTGTGCGGGTGATACCAATACGTTCCGGCGTCCGGAACATCGAACTCGTAGGTGAAGGTTTCGCCGGGCGCGATCGGTTTCTGGGTGAGGTGTGGGACACCATCCATGGCGTTCGGCAGCCGCAGGCCGTGCGAATGGACCGTCGTCTCTTCGTCGAGGCGATTTTCGACAGTAAATTTCAGGCGTTCGCCCTGGCGTACACGAATTTCCGGCCCCGGCACCTGGCCGTTATATGACCATACGGTCGTCTGGGGATATGCTTTTCCGGCTAGGGCAGCACGGCCGGGTTCCGCCCTGAGCGGAAAGTCCGCCGTCATGGGCGCGGCAAGCAGAGACCGAACCGGCATCGAAGCCGCAAGGGAAACGCCTAGTCCCGCCCGCACTACAGATCGACGGGAAACAATCGTGTTTCGCATTCGAACGGCCCTCCATCCAACAGATATCCACTGAGACAGCCTGGCCGACAAGCGGCCGTACTCCGCGGAAAAACTGACCCAGGGTACCATTGGCACCGGGCCAACAGCGCTGGCGGCCCCATCGGGAACTACCGCCGCGCTTTTCTAGATGGAGAGTCGGGGAGGATAAGGATCGGGCGTGACGGATAGCCCAACATTGGCTGTTGGGATCGACCGTAAATACGTAGCCAGCGGTTGCCGCCCAAACTCCGGCGTTTCAAAGACAATGCCTGTGAGGCCGACGCAAAAGACGGTCGGGCAGAGCGCGCTCATGGCCGGCGAGGCGCCGCAATCGTCGCAGCGGTCCAGTGTCGGAGTTTCAGCGTGTCCAGCACAAGAGTCTGGCGAAGCCACGGCGAAGGCAGCCATGGCAATCCCCTGCATCGGCAAGCCGATCACGAAAGATAGCGCCACCAAAGCGGCGCAAAGGCGTTGAAACCGAACTCTGTTCATAGGTCAACGACGTAGCATGGGTAGGAATTATCTTCAAGAAACGTCTGTTCAACCCTTCGCGACCAGATGCCACATTGGTGTCCGCCGATGTCGATGCATCTCAAAGGCAGTGTCAGGGGAAACCGGCTTGAACTGGTGAGGCGCATTTCGCAACGTCCTTTAATGAGACATCCATTCCGATATTTCAAGACGACACCCGAGATCATCCGCTTGGCCGTGATGATGTATTTCCGGTTTCCGCACCTCTGGCGGGCTGTCGATCACGAAGGCGAAGGGCCGGAGCCACTCTGTAACCGACGGCCGATGCGTCCAACTGATTTGAGACGCCGCGGGACCGACCCGGTAAAGACCGCCACCTGCAAGAATGGAATGCCTAAACCACGGGCATAGACAATCAACAACGATGCGCTCCCTGCGACGGTGCCGTGGGCGTCGCTCAAAGTAGGAACACTGCCAAGAATGGGGCCGATACACGGTGTCCAGCCAAAAACAAAGGCCCAAGGCGCGCTAACACCGGCGATCTCGAGCATCTATTTCGAAGCCTCTTGCCGCAATTGACGCACGATAGGCAAGATTTCCTTTTCCAGAGACTTGGCGGTTATCGCGCCGATATGCTTGTGGGCTATGCGGCCATCAGGTCCAACAATGAAGGTCTCGGGAACGCCATAGACGCCCCAATCGATGGCGACCCGGCCCGAGATGTCAGCGCCGGTTCGCGTGTACGGATCGCCGAGCCGGTCGAGCCAGTCGGCCGCGTCTTGTGGCCTGTCCTTATAGTTCAGGCCATGAATGGGCACGACGCCCTGTTTCCCCAGGCGCATCAGCAAGGGATGCTCGGCCCGACAGGCAACGCACCAGGAGGCGAACACGTTGACCAGTGAAACCTCGCCCCTCAGATCGGCCGTCTTCAACCCAAGTTGACGGCCCTGCACCGGCGGCAGATCAAACGCCGGTGCAAGCTTGGCAATCAGCACGGATGGGATTTCCTTTGGGTTTAGGTACAGCAGCCCGATACCCAGAAATACGAGGATTATCGCCGTGATGGTCACAGGCAGAAAATTAAGCGCCCGAATCCTTGATCCACCTGTCGCTATCGTGGTTTCGGTGGTCTTTGCTACTCTCTCATTTGTCATTCCGACAGTCCTCTAATCTAACGAAATCTGGCTAGAATCCATCTTATACAGATGGTTTGCGGTGCTTCTCAGCCGATTTCTACTTGTCCATCATCCAGAAAACGATACGGCGGCAGGTCGAGATTTCGTGGTGCAGGGCCCTTGCGAATGCGGCCGGAGGTATCGTAGTGGGAGCCATGACATGGGCAGAACCAACCACCCCATTCACCTCTTGGGCTCGCCGGCCCTTGTCCCAGCGGCACACATCCCAAATGGGTGCACACCCCGACGACAATCAGCCATTCGGCATGCTGGGCCCGCGCAGCATCCGCTTCCGGGTCGGGCAAATCATCGCCGTCGTCACGGCGCGCCAAGGCAATTTGTTCCGCGATACGATGGTCGATGAAGACCGGCTTGCCACGCCAACCTACGGTGATCCTTTGCCCTACTTCGATAGGCGTCAGATCGACCTCGACGGAGGCCAAGGCGCTCACATCGGCTGACGGGTTCATGCTATCGATGAACGGCCACGCCAGCATGGCGGTGCCGATGGCGCCCATGGCGCCGGCCGTCACGAAGATGAAATCCCGCCGCCCATTTCCTTCCTCGTTCCATGTGTGGCTTTTTATCGTCATCATCAGTCACCTCTTTTCTTACCCGAACCGTGACCGTGTTGCTCAAAGCAGTGCAGTTGCTTTTGTGCGTCCATCATTGGATGTGCTTTTTGTCAGGCACCTGCACCATCTGATGGCCCTTGCCGCCGATGGAGATTTCATCGGTAATCGCCAAAGAGCTTTGATCAATCACCCATACCTTGGGTTTCTCGGCGCTGGCGACATAGAGCTTGCCGCCCTTTATGGCAGACAGATGATAGGGTGCGGGATCGGTCCGGACGCTCCGGTATGTGTTGGTGCGCAGATCCACGACGACCACTTTGTTCTCGTCCATGGCGGCAACAAACAGGGTCTGCCCATCGTCCGATAGGTCAATGCCATGCAGTCCGCCGCCAATGGGTATGGTCTTGACGGTCTTGCCGCTAGCCGTGTCGACGACGGATACCGTGCCGTCATCGACATTGTTGGCGTAGAGCGTCCCGCCGTCGCGCGACAGCACGATATGCTCTGGGCTGTTTCCCACCGCATAGTTGCGGCGGACGATCCAGCGTTTGGTGTCGATTTCACTGATCGTCCCATTCCCGGCGTTACTGACGTAGGCGCGCGCGCCATCGGGGCTGAACCTGGCGTAGTTGGGCAGCGGTCCGGTCGCAATGGTTGTCACGACGGTAAAGGCGCCGAGATCAACGATAGTGATGGCGTTCTGCCCCGGCTGGGTCGCGATTACGAAGCGGCCGGACGGGCCGACCGCCACATGGTGCACCCCGCCAGGCACATCGACCCGGCGCACCACGGCATGGTCCGGTATGCTCAAGATGGACAAAGTACTAACCGCCGTCTTGTCCGCGTCGTCCTGGCTTTTCGGGGCGTGATGGGCGGCGTGTTCATCGGCGGTTACGCCCTTCGGCTTCGACGGCGCCTTGCCGGCCGGCCGCTCGTCATAGCTGCCGGCCACCAGATAGCGGCCATCGGGCGTGGCGGCCAAGCCATGCACTGCCGGCAGGTCATTGATTTCACCCAGGATCGCGTTTGTTCCCGGGTCCACGATGACAATCTTGTCATCGCTGCCCAGCGGCACATAAACGCGATCATTGGCGGCCGCGGGTGCCGCAAGACCGGCGGCCAGTATGGCCATCGACAGAAATCCGAATGGTAAAGCACTGGAGAATGAAGGCATTGCCTCCTCCTGATGTTGAAAGTTCGTGTTTTGGTCTGTGTTGCATGGCACTCCCGTCGCCGGGGTACCGAGATCGCAAACCCGCCTAAGGGCGGAAAGAGGCGGCCGCCGGAGACTGGCCGCCAGAGCTAGGAATAAATTGGGGGAGGACTATCGGGTGCCCGGTCCAGGCCAGACGCGGCGTGCATTGCGCGATTAGGAAACGGCAGGGGAACAAAATCGCCAATTTTGGCGACGGCGGGTAAGGTGCCGAAAACCGTACAATTGACGTGGCTCGCGCAGACCTCCCGCGGTGCATGCGTTGCATCGCGGCTCCCGGTGTCCGCGTGCAGCAGGCTCGCGACCACAATGTCACCGGTGCCGCCGAATGACTTGCCGGCGTGCGCCGGAGATAGGGCCAAACTTATCAAAGTCACGCACACCACCGCCGCCCAAGTGAACCTGGAGCATCTAGCCCGGATAACGCGGGCTATGCGGCATAAGAGTGACATCGGATATTTTTCACTTCCTGTCTGATAACGCCTATAACATCAGGCAACGCGCCGCTTGGCATTGATATTGGTCAATTCGTAGGCGCTGGCGTGCCACGGATATTCTCCGATACTTGCGAGGCGTCCGAGATGGCGCGCCCGCTGGCGATATAGCCAATACCGAAATACCTTGGTAGGTATCGATATTCCGCCAGCGTTTCCCGCATCACATCCCATGGCCGACGCTTGGCGACCGCCATGGATACGGCAAACGGTCGGACCAGCCAGATCATGAGCGGAGCTAAATAGCGAAGCCAGCCAGGCGGCAAGCGTATGTCGGCGACGACAAGCCGCCCTCCGGGCCTCAGCGCCTGCTCGGCGCGCTTGATCACAGTTGCGTAGCCGGGTTCGAGAGTCAGGGCAAAGGTCGAAATGACCCCATTCAGGTTCGACGGGAATTCAAACGCCGCCGCGGATGACTGAACAAGCGTGACGTTGTCCCAGTTTTGTTTGCGCACCCTGCCTGCGGCCTGTTCCAACATGGCGTCCGTAAGGTCGACGCCGATGATCCGGCCTGTTGGTCCGATCGCATCCCGCATTAGTCCGAAGTTAAGTCCGGTGCCACAGCCAATTTCCACAACCGTATCGCCAGGCCGCAAATGCAACGCTCGCACCGCTTGTTGCCGGTGATCCCATAAGCGAAAACCGAGCAAGTAATAGAGATTGGCCGTAAAATCGTACAGCGCGGCACGCTTCCGATACACGCTTCGCACTTCGTCCCGGTGGGTAAAGTCACGTATCATCACTCACCTCGCAATCAATCGCGATGAAGCAACCCATGCGCGGAACCAAGCCCGTGATGGATCAATCGAGCCGTTTCCCCATGCCACTATGACGATCGACTTTGAATGTCTGCATCCGAGAACCGTCAATGGTAATGATCTGAGCGGTAATCGTGTCCTCGTCTTTTTGCGTCACTTCGGTCATTTTGCGCGGCCCTCGGCCCGCTTGTGTGGTAAATAGGGTTTCCACTGACTGGAATGTCAAGGCCGCTTCATCTGGAGGCACCTGCGACGCGTCGACGCAGCCAGGACGACGCAGGTGGACTGGGCCTTTACCTTCCAGGTGCTGGAACGACGATATTGAGGTGGCGGGCATCACATCAGTTGAGCGAGGCGCATTTGCGTTACCCATCATGAGCAAGAAACCAGTAAAGAAAATCAATTTCGTGGAACGAATAAGGGAAAAGCTGCCGGCACTGCTGGTTTTGGCGGTGGTCGTCGGCGGCGTTTTGGTCTTCATATATCAATCGACGAACCAGGCCGGTTCGGCGGCGCTGGTCGATGTGAAGGTTCCCGCTCTTTCCGCCATCGGTACGCAAGGCAAGACGGCCTTCGCCAAGAACTGTGCCCAATGCCACGGCGACAATGCCGCCGGCGGGCAAGGCGGGCCGCCGCTAATACATAAAATTTATAATCCCGGGCATCACGCCGATGGCGCCTTTTGGCTCGCTATGCAGCGGGGCGTATCGCAGCATCATTGGCGTTTTGGCAATATGCCGCCGCAACCCCAAGTCGGCGAGGACGTAGCCAAGGCGATCATCGCCTATGTCCGCGAGCTGCAGGCCGCAAATGGCATTAGCTATCAGCCCCACCGCATGAATTAGCGGTGCAAAATGGGTTCTAGGGCGCAAACCGCAAGGAGAGAGAAAATGGCCAAATTTGCAGAATCAAGGCGCTGGTGCCACGGCGCGATGACGTTCGTAGTGACGGCAGGCTTGGCCCAATTCGCTATCGCCGATAGCCAGACCGGAGGCGGTTACCAGCATATGTGGGGTGGGGGTATGTCCATGATGTTCTTGGGACCTTTCATGATGATCGTATTCTTGGCCGTCATCGTGGTCATTGCCGTTCTGGCCGCCAGATGGCTTCTACCGGCATCGGGTTCGGCCTCGTCGTCTGGGTCGAGCGCCCGCACAATTCTTGATGAGCGTTTCGCACGCGGCGAGATTGACGCGGAAGAGTACCGGGCCAGATGCGCGGAGCTTGGGAAATAGGGGCACCGTGCCGAATGCGCCCGCGCCCATACAGCTCTAAGTCCAACCAAGATCGGTGGCGAGAAAGGGACGGAAGCGATGCGCGTTCCGACGAAACCAGTTCCCGCCTATCCATGGTTCAATCGCGCCTTCTTCTGGAAGCGGAAAAAATCCTACGGCAAGGTCCTTGAACCGGGGCTGTCGTGGGGGCGGTCAACCCGGGGTGTTTGCGGCCCTGGCGCTGCTATCCGGCGCCCTGAACCGAAAGCGCTCGCCGCTCGATCCCGCGCTTTGATCTCTTGTGACCGTTCGAGTCTCGCAGATCGACCACTGCGCCTTTTGCGTCAATATCAACGCCGCCACCTTGCTGAAACATGGCGTCGCCATGGATAAGGTCGAGGCCCTTTACGGGTGCGCGGAAGCAGCCTTTTCAATGACCTGGAACGCGGTGCGCTCGATCATACCGAGGGCATAACGTACTCGGACAAAGAGGTAACTAGAGCGTGCCGCGGTTGCGGCCCGTCATACTGCGCCCATGGAGTTTCGTACGAGGAGCGGGAATACATTCAGGTGATTGTTCACCACCCTCACGCCAGCACTGTTTTCGGCTGCTGCGCCGGCGGCCCGGACTTCCTCGACAGACCCCGTCACGCCCCACAGGTCCGCGACGCCATCCGAGACGACGACATTGATGAGCTCGGCTCTGACGCCGGCATCCTCGAAGGCGGCCAAGATAGACGTGCGAACATCTTCGTCGCCCGCCATGGGAACCGGCGCGCGCCGCCAGGCTATGAGGCCATGCAGCAGATTGGCGCGGCTGACTATGCCAACCACTTTCCCCTCCCGCATAACCGGGACACGTTTGATCCGATGTTCTTCCATCGTGGCGGCAACATCGTCCAACGCGGCATCATGGGTCACGGTTACCACGTCACGGGTCATGACATCGCGTGCCCGGCGACCATGTGCTTTGAGATAATCCACCGACTGCGCCTCCGGCGTGGCAAAAATTGTAAGCCACCAGGATGGCTGTCGGTCCGTACCAGACTCGGGGCGTCGCATCAAATCGCCCTCGCTGACGATGCCGGCGAGATTTCCGGCATCATCCACCACGGGAACGGCACTGATTGCATGATCCAGCAGACAACGCGCAACCTCCTGCACGTCCGTGGTGGGTGCCACCGTGATCGGGGGGGATGTCATAATATCCTTGGCTTGCATTTCCATTCCTCCTGAATAATCCGCACTGCACTATACGCCGAGTCCGGTCCAATATTGGAACTTCCTAGGTCAAACCACCTGAGGCCGCACTAGCGCCAACGGCGATCCGAGCCATGGCACGGCGTCGGTCGTCTATTACCTGGGCATTCCAGTAACCGGAAGGTCAAGAGACAGCGATCCTCCAATTCGGGCTACTGAATGCCGCGGCTCCTTCGCAAGGGTCGTTCTGTCGGCAGTAAACCGCCATTTGATGGCGAAACCAGGTGTTCTTCTGTCAGTTTAAATTGCGCTTGCCGCCCGGACGCGGATGGTGCGGGTCACCAGGACAATTCCGAGCAAAGTTGATGCGATGCCGCCCGCCTTCGTCCAGCCAATTGTATCGCCATAGAACAAGACGCCCATCGAAAGACCAAATATGGGAATGAGGAAGCTGAAAGCGATAGCCCGGTTCAACGGGACTCTCTCGAGTACCGAGAACCAGAGCCAGTACACGAGCGCCGTTCCCGGAAGGCTCAGGCCAACCAGAGCGAATAGGAAACGAGTGGACCAGATGATGTCCTGGGGTTCCTCAAAAGCCCATGCGATGGCCGCCAAGGGCAGTGCGCCAATGAGCATTTGCAATCCCATGGCCATGAGAGCATCGACCCTACCGGCGATCCGCTTGATGAGCACATTGCTCACCGAGATGCCGAGTGCGGCAAGCAGGATATAGGCGACCCCGATAGCGTAGTTTCCCGCCGGAGCGGCGAAGAGCCGCGGAGCCGCAATGATGACTATGCCGCCAAAACCCAGAGCCAGGCCGAACTTTCCGCCAAGATCCAACCGCTCTCCAAGGAAAATGCCGGCGAGAACGGCGGCAAGCAAAGGCTGAGTGTTCGCGATGACGGTGGCGATGCCCGGCGACACGAACTCGGCGGCGTGAAACATCCCAAGAAACCCGAGGGTCGTAGCCCCGAGACCAACGGCACCTATGGTGGCCCAGGTGCGGGCACCCCTGGGCATCGGGCGGCCAAGAAGCAAGGCAAGTGCGATGAGCGACGTCCCCGCCAGGAGAGCGCGGATTGTGGCAAAAGTTATATGCGGGGCGAATGGTATTCCGGCGATGATCAGCGGAAAACAAATCGCCCATAGCAATATCACCAGAATAATTATTAGAACTTCAGATACCTTCACGACTGCTGCATGTCCGTCGTCAAAATATTTGGGACTGTTGAGCCTGTTTCATGGCGGAGGATCTGGCTCATCCAGGTTTGATGTTAGGCCGCTTGTCGCTGATGGTTTAAGCGGCGGTTCCGGATGGTCAGTTTCTTGATTTTCTCCCTCGTTTCGATAAAGGCGGTATCGCGCCCGAAGTAAGCCGATAGCGGATATCGATGTCCACGACGTTATCGCCCAGTTGACTTGTGGCGCGCCAGCAAACCGATGGCGACAACGGCGCCGAGGGCGATTACGATTGTGCCTAGCACCCCGTAAAACATCGCATTCGACCACGCGACCCAAATTCCCAGCGTGCCCAGTACCGCTATAAATCCAAGAATTGTGATGACGAGATTTATCATTTTGATGCCTTTCTCTTTCCGAACAGGTTTTTGCTTTCCTTCCCCAACAACAAGTTGGGCATTCCAATGGCCGCGACCGGCCGTTCCGATCGATTCCGACCACCTAGAAAATCGGTAGGAAGGGGGTCGGCGTAATCACGCCGCCGTCAGGGTTGCCCTCAGTGGCGATTCGGCCCGCTATAAGCTTGTTGTCAAGATCGATGACAGCGATGCTATCAGAGCCGTTCATGAACGCATAAGCGACGGCACCCCGGCATTCCGATCCAGACAGGCGTCGGGCGCTATCAAGCTCTTGTGCGAAGGGCCCGGCCGATGTTCTCATCACTTGCCCTCGCCAGGCCGGGCTCGAACGATATCGCCATCCGGGGCCATCCCCTTCAGAAATTTGAAGAGGTCACTGTCCGTGGAAAGGACCAGGGTCGTATTTTTGCCGATGATGGATTTGTAGGATTGCATGGTCCGTGTGAATTCATAGAACGCCACCGCTTCCGGGCCCTGGTTGTAAGCCCTCGCGTAGATTTCGGTGGCTTTCGCATCCGCCACGCCGCGGATCTCCTCGACCTTCCGGTAGGCTTCAGACTGGATCTTGTTCAGGTCACGCACACGATTTCCACGGATTCTGGCGGCCTCGCCGTTACCTTCCGACAGGAAGCGTTCCGCGATCTGCCGCCGTTCGCTGATCATTCGATCATAGATCTTTGGGCGCACGCTTTCGTTGTAGTTGATCCGCTTGAAACGTATATCAAGCAATTCGATGCCGAACACCCGCACCTTTTCGGCTGCCGCGGTAAAAATCTCTTTCTCGACCAGTTTGCGACCCTTCTGGATTGGCACCAAGGCGCCCATATCCAGCTCTTTTTCCGCGTCTGTCAGAAGGGTATCGCGCAACGGTACGCGATCTTTGGTCGTGCGGATAATCTCGATCAACTCATGCTTGGCGACGGCATTACGGGTCTCGCTGCCGAGAATATCGTCCAGGCGGGACTGAGCGCTACGTTCATCACGCAATCTTAGAAAGTACTGGAGAGGATCGGTAATCCGCCAGCGGGCGAAGAGGTCGACCGCGATGTACAGTTTATCCTTGGTCGGCATGTCCGAGGGGTTGCCGTCCCATTCAAGAATCCGCTTGTCGATCGGATTCACGTCCTGGATGAAAGGGATTTTTATCTTAAGTCCGGCGGTTGCTCTACACGCGGCACCGGCCATCGCGGCCTGGATCCGGAATACCATACCGGACCCCGTTCTGGTTGGACCCGACAGCGAGAGTGAGCAATGGGTCGCCGCCGTGGCGAACGATGCCGGAGCCCCCTTTATGGTGCTGGAAAAAACACGCCGCGGCGACCGCGATGTTCAGGTATCGGTGCCGGACATCGAGCGCTGGCGGGAATGCACACCGGTCCTGGTCGACGACATCATCTCCACGGCGCGGACCATGATCGAGACGGTCGGTCACCTCAAGGCGGCCGCGATGGCCCCGCCGGTCTGTATCGGTATTCACGCCGTCTTTGCGGATAATGCCTATGACGAACTGAAGGCAGCCGGTGCTGGGCAGGTGGTGACCTGCAACACAATTCCGCACCCATCCAATGCGATCGATATGACCGGTCTTATTACGCTCGGCGTTCGGGATTTAGTTTCGCGGGCGCAAAAATCTTCAAGTTGAGTTCAAGCGCCGCATAATCCCGGTGCAGCGGGATGTTTATGGACTCAGGAAATATCCATGACGCTGAGCCGCACGGCTCGCTTTTTGCGGTCCCGCATCACAGTCAGCTCGATCTCGCCGCCGATGCCCGCCGCCTCAAGGGCGGCGGCAAACTCAGTGAGGTTCTGTATCCGCTGCCCATTCACTTCGATAATGACGTCTCCTAGGCGGTTGTTCCGGCGGTCAACGCCTTCAAGGCCAGCGCCCTCGGCCGATGAGCTGGGAAGAACGTCGGCAATAACAACCCCGCGAAGTCCGAGCCGGGCGCTGATTGCTTCATCAAGGATTGCTATACCGATGCCGGGCCGGGGAAACTTGCCGTCCTTGATCAGTCCAGGCACGACACGGTTCACGATATCAACGGGGACCGCGAAGCCCACGCCCGCCGAACTTCCCGACCGGGAGACAATCGCGGTGTTGACTCCGATCAACCGGCCCGCCGAATCCAACAGCGGCCCGCCCGAATTGCCGGGATTTATTGCCGCATCGGTCTGGATCACGCCATGGATCTCCCGACCGGACGCCGTGGGCAGGCGCCGGTCGAGCGCACTGACGATACCCGTGGAGAGGGAGCGGCTGAGTCCGAAGGGGTTCCCGATGGCAAAAACCGCCTGTCCCACCTTCAGGTTCGCCGAATTGCCCACTGGTATCGGCCGCATCCCGGCCCGAGCATTCGAAAGCTTCAGTACGGCAAGATCAAAATCTGGCGCCGCGCCGACAAGTTTCGCCGGCACGGCCTCCCCGGAGTCAAGCCGAACCGAGATACGGTCGGCTCCCCGCACCACATGAAAGTTCGTCACGATATGCCCCGCGCCGTCCCAGACGAAGCCGGATCCCGCCCCGCCGCCTGGTGCGCTTTGGCCACGTTCGTCAGTAGATACCGTTTCCGTGAAGATGTAGACCACGGCCGGGCCGGCGGCCTCGAACAGCTCCGTCGAAACCTGCTCGAACTTGGCAAGCTCGCCGCGCGGCGCCACGATGCGTGGCTCATCCGCCGTGAGGAGCATCTCGCTTACAATAGGACCACCGACCCACATCGTGGCGATCAGTAGAGCCCAGATAATCAGCAGCAGCCTAACCCGCTCAGTCATTTTCTTTTCTTGCCCATAGTTGAAGAGCCTGTTGATTGCGCGGCTCAACGTCGTCGGATCTTTTCATCGCGGTAGCCGCACTTCGACCCGGAGACCGCCTTCGCTTCGATTGGTCAGCGTGATATCGCCGCCGTGGGCGCGCAGGATCGTCCGCGCGACGGTCAGGCCGAGGCCCGTTCCGCCGGTTTCCCGGCTGCGGGACGCCTCGAGCCTATGAAAAGGCCTAAACGCGTCTTCCTGAAGTTTTTCCGGGATGCCCGGACCATTATCGTCGATCCTGACAAGCACGCCGTCTTGGCCGTCACTCAACGATACATGAGCCTGACAGCCATACTTGATGGCATTGTCGATGAGGTTGGTAAAGGCGCGGCGCAGTGCGGCGGGCCGGCAGCCATAGGGTACGGCATCATCGCCGATATCCAACCTGATGGTATGCCCGGCATCCGCCATGTCGTTGCAGACGCGCTGGAGCAGAGTTCTGAGATCGACCATCGCGTGCGGTTCGCCATCAGCCTCGTCCCGTGCGAAGGACAAGGCCGAAGACACCATCTTTTCCATATCGTCGAGGTCGGAAAGCACCTTGCTCTGTTGTTCTTCGTCTTCGACAAGCTCGGCGCGCAGCCGTAAACGTGTTATCGGGGTGCCGAGATCATGGGAAATGGCCGCCAACATCTGCGTTCGGTCTTCAACGAAACGCTGAATTCGCTTCTGCATCTCGTTGAACGCCCGTATGGCGTGGCGCATTTCGGCCGGGCCGCTCTCGGGTATCGGGGGTGCCTTGACATCGGTCCCAAGCCGATGTGCCGCGCGCGCGAATGCTCCGAATGGTCTGGTCAGGTGATACGCGACCAAGGTCGACAAGGCGCCCACCGCCAGCAGCATGACCAGCATCGAGAGGGCGAAGCGAAACGACCAGAACGGCTCCGGCGACTCGACCGGCGCGACGAAGTTCAACCAACTCCCGTCGCGCAACAGGAGGGACACCATCAGCGTCTCACCAAATTCCTCCGCCTGATGCTCTTCGCTCATGTGGGTCCGCCACGCCTCGGGCAGGCCGCCCACCGTATGGCGAAGCCTGAACACCTGCGCACCGCCAACGTCGAGATGAGCAACCAAGGCATCGCGAAGCACGTCCGCCTGCCAGTCGCGGTTTTGCTGATCTTCAATGGCGCTTTCCTGGCTCCAGCTGACGTGGAGCTTGGCATAATCCGCGAACTCGATAATCCGCCGCCGTTCAGCATCCGACGCATTCTCGACGATGCGCCCGATGGTCGCAATTCGCTCCCCGGCATGCTCTCCTCCGGTGAACAAGATCGCGCTGGTGCGATCGGTAAAATACAACCCCATGCTGAGAACATGCGACAGCGTGAGGCCGATGATCAGCACCAGCAAGATTCGGGTGACGATGGTGTCAGGTATCAGATGTCTCATCGTCCGTCACAACCGCCGTGAAAACGTAACCGCCGCCGCGCACGGTCTTGATCAGTTCCGGCTCTTTTGGGTCCTTCTCGATCTTGTGGCGCAGACGGCTCACCTGCATGTCGATACTTCGATCGAACGGAACCTCGGAGCGTCCACTGGTGAGGTCGAGGAGTTGGTCCCGGTTGAGTACCCTCTGTGGGTGATCGGCAAAGACAACCAGGAGATCAAACTCGGCGGCACTCAGATCAACAATTAGCCCCTGGGGAGATTTGAGGCGCCGGAGGCGCAGGTCGAGCTTCCAGCCTGAAAAGCCGAGTATCCTCTTCCCCGCGGTAGCCGGCGTGGCAGGTGTATGTTGGGCCCGCCGAAGCACCGCTTTCATGCGCGCGAGCAGTTCGCGCGGATTGAACGGCTTGGGAAGATAGTCGTCCGCCCCCATTTCGAGGCCAATGATCCTATCTGTCTCCTCGCCCAACATCGTCAGCATGATGACGGGAATTTGTGACGTGGCCCGCAAATCCCGGCACAGTGACAGGCCGTCCTCGCCTGGCAGCATGAGATCCAAGACGACCAGGTCAATGTGCCAGTCTGAAAGAGCCCGGCGCATCTCCTTGCCGTCCTCCGCTTTAGTGACCCGGTACCCGTGCATGGTCAAAAAGCGTCCCAGCAGATCGCGTATCTCGCGATCGTCGTCCACGACCAATATGTGAGCTTTAGATCCCGCGCCCGGTGCATTCATGGGAACAATATATCTTCCGTCATAGACGTGATCGCGAAGAAATTTGTAACGGAACTTAACCGACGCCGGGCTTGTGACAGTCCGTTACCAAACGCCGCTCTGCCCGTGATGGGCCCGTTACAGATCATAATTATATTGATGGTATTCAAGGACACCAACCAAAAGGAAATGCCATGAAACAGATAAGCAAGTCAGCCGCCGCCGCAATAGTCGGGTTGGGCGCTCTGGCGCTCCTCGCCACCCCAGGTTTTGCCGCCGGTGGCCCGAACACGGGAACCACGGAAGCGCCCGCACGGCTCGCCCATATGACCCAGGGTGAGGGCAAGATGGGCGAAGGGATGATGCAGCCGGGCTCCGGCGGACAGGGCAAGATGGGCGAAGGCATGATGCGGCCGGGCTCGGGTGGCCAGGGCATGATGGGCCAAGGGATGATGCGGCCGGGCTCGGGCGGTCAGGGCATGATGGGACCGGGTTCTGGTAAGGGCATGGGCCTTGGGCACCGGGTGGTTCCGGTCAAGCATCTCACGGCCGACGAGGTCCGCCATTTTCTGGAGCATCGCCTCGAGATGCGCGGCAACAAACGCCTTAAGGTCGGCGAAGTGAAAGACGCGGACGACGACAAGATCGTTGCCGACATCACAACCGTGGACGGCTCGCTGGTCCGGCGCCTTGAGGTAGACCGGCATAGCGGAGAAATGAAATACGTCGAATAGGAATCGTCGCGGCCGGACGAACTCAACGTCCGGCTGCCTCCCTAATCATTCGGATGGATTTCGGCATGTTGGAAAATGCAAATCGCGTTCTTATCGCCGCCAACGGTGCCCGTGGTACTGGCGGGATCATTCGGGCCGGCATTGGGCAATGGGCAGCCATGGAATCCCCTGGTTCATGCTCATGGCGTTGATCACGACAGCTGCCGGCAGTCTCATCCGCTCATGGCGCGCTGCCCCTGCCGGGACTGGAAGCATGGCAAAGTCCGCGTTGAATTTTTGTTACGCCCGCGGAGACGTAAACAGCGCGAAACCGGCCGCTGCCAGTCAGGCGCCATCGCTTCTACTGGTCGAACGCGGCAGCAATGGAAATTGAAACCAGTTGAATGGAGTTTGCCATGGGAACGCTACTGTATTTCGCCATGTGGGCCGGTCTCATATTCCTGATGATGCGCTTCGGTTGCGGCGCGCACATCATGGGACACGGACACGGCAACAAACATGCCAAAACCGGGCCTGGCAATGCCGATGATCCAGGGCTCCGCTGGGTGCCCCCGAAACAGGATATCGATCCCGTCTGCGGCAAAACGGTGACGACCGACAAGGCGAAACCCAGTGTTTATGCGGGCAACGTCTACTACTTTTGCGCACGCGAATGCCGGGAGGTGTTCGAGGCCGCGCCCAACCTCTACCTGGACGGTGACCATCCCGATCAAAAAAAATTGGAGCATTCCCATGCCTGAAACCATGACCGCCGTTAAACAACATGCCCGCTCCGGCACGCCGCTGCCGGTGGGTGGTGTTTCGCGTGTCCCGGTCGTCGCGCTGGGTATGAGCCTGGGATCGTTCTTCGCACTGACCTACGTGTTGTGCGTGCTGTTCGACCTCTGGTTCCCGGCCCTGGCCATGAACCCGGTCTGGGCGCCGCTGCTGCCGGGCTTCACCTGGATTAGCTGGACCAGTTTCTTGCTGGGCCTGATCGAGGCTCTCGCATATGGCTGGTACGTCGCCCTGGTGTTCGGGCCGCTCTACAACTTTTTCGCGATGAGAGCCGGCACCGGAATTCGACGGTGAGTTATGGATATTCGCCAGGTCACCGAAGCAGCTATGTCAATTCGCAGCTTGGTATTAAAGGTGATTGACTTCTATCATCCTATCGGTCGCTGAAGACTGCGATATTTTCTACCCAATGGAACCGCGGAGTAGGGATTACGCCATGAACAAGAATAGTCATCACGATCATGGGCATCATCACGGCCCTGCAACCGCCTCGGCCGATGCCGTTACGGCTAAGGACCCAGTTTGCGGCATGACGGTAAGCCTGGACGCGGCGAAGCCGAGCCGGGAGCACGGAGGTGAGACCTATCACTTCTGCTCGCAGAAGTGCCATGACAAGTTCGCGGCCGACCCGGAGCACTTCATCTCTGGCGCGCACAAGGAGCAACGCGTGGCCCTGCCGAAGGGCACCAAATACACCTGCCCCATGCACCCCGAGATCGTGCGCGACGAGCCGGGCATTTGCCCAATCTGCGGCATGGCGCTGGAACCGATGGGGGTTCCCGCAGGCGATGAAGGGCCGAACCCCGAGCTTGTCGATTTCAAGCGCCGGTTTTGGATAGGCGCGGTGCTGACGGTTCCGCTCCTTGTTCTGACAATGGGTCCCTTTGTGGGGCTCGGCTTCGTGCGCGACATATTTGGCGAGCGTGCGACGCTCTGGATCGAACTGATTCTTGGCACACCGGTCATTCTATGGTCCGGCTGGCCGTTTTTTGTACGGGGTGTCAAATCTGTCATAAGCCGCAACCTGAACATGTTCACGCTCATCAGCATGGGCGTTGGCGCGGCGTATCTGTTCAGCGTGGTCGCGGTGCTCGTTCCGGGGATTTTTCCGGGCGGGTTTCGCGATGCGGACGGCCACGTCGGCGTTTATTTCGAGGCCGGCGCGGTGATCGTCGTTCTGGTCCTGCTCGGACAATTGATGGAGCTCGGCGCACGCGAGCGCACGGGCTCGGCGATCCGGGCGCTTCTTGATCTCGCCGCGAAGACCGCCCGCGTGATCCTCGAGGACGGGCGGGAAGAGGAAATCCTGCTTGAGGATGTACAGGTGGGCGACCGCTTGCGCGTGCGCCCGGGCGACAAGGTGCCGGTCGATGGCGTGGTGGTCGAGGGCCGCTCGTCGATCGACGAGTCGATGATCTCTGGCGAACCCATACCGGTTGAAAAAGTCGAGGGTGACAGGGTAACCGGCGCCACGATCAACGGCACCGGTAGTCTGGTGATGGAGGCGAAACGCGTCGGCGCCGACACCATGCTCAGCCAGATCGTCGAGATGGTCGCAAACGCTCAGCGCAGCCGTGCGCCGATCCAGAAATTGGCCGATTCCGTGGCCGGCATGTTCGTGCCGGCAGTGATCGGAGTGGCGATCCTCGCCTTTATCGCTTGGTCGCTCTGGGGCCCGCCCCCAGCGCTCTCGTACGCGCTGGTATCCGCGGTTGCCGTTTTGATCATTGCCTGCCCCTGTGCGCTGGGACTTGCTACCCCGATGTCGATCATGACGGCGACGGGCCGGGGCGCGCAGGCGGGCGTATTGATTAAAAACGCCGAGGCGCTCGAGCGTTTTGCCAAAGTTGACACCTTGATCGTCGATAAAACCGGCACATTGACCGTCGGCAAACCGAAACTCGTCGCTGTGCTTCCGGAGGCGGGCCATGATGAGGCCGAGGTGCTCCGCCTGGCCGCGAGCCTGGAGCGCGGTTCGGAACACCCTCTGGCGGAGGCGATCGTCACCGGGGCTGAGGAGCGCGGTGTCGCCATTGCCAAGGCAGAGGCGTTCGAGGCGGTCACCGGCAAGGGTGTGAAGGGCGTCGTCGACGGCAAGCCGGTGGCGCTCGGCAACGCACGCCTGATCGCCGATCTGGGCCTCGACGGCGGCAGGCTTGCCGAAACGGCCAATGCGCGGCGCGATGAGGGCGAGACGGTGATGTTTGTTGTCATTGGTTCTGAAATCGCAGGCCTCGTGTCGGTCGCAGATCCGATCAAGGAGACGACCCCGGCTGCATTGAAGGCGCTGCACGAGCAGGGCTTCCGCATCGTCATGGCGACCGGCGACAACGAGCGCACGGCAAAGGCGGTGGCGGGAAAACTCGGAATTGACGAGATCCGCGCCGACGTTCTGCCCGAAGATAAGGCGCGCATCATCAAGGAGATGCAGGCGGAGGGCCGCAAGGTCGCGATGGCCGGTGACGGCGTCAACGACGCGCCGGCACTTGCCCAGGCCGACGTGGGCATCGCCATGGGTACCGGCGCCGACGTGGCGATCGAGAGCGCGGGGTTCACCCTGGTAAAGGGCGATCTCAACGGCATCGTTCGCGCCCGCCGGCTGTCCCGGGCAACCATGCGCAACATCAAGCAGAACCTGTTCTTCGCCTTGATCTACAATGCCGCCGGTGTGCCCGTGGCGGCGGGCGTTCTCTATCCGTTCCTCGATATTCTGATTTCGCCAATGTTCGCGGCGGCGGCCATGAGCCTGTCGTCCTTATCAGTTGTCGGCAACGCGCTTCGACTGCGTTCGGTCAAAGTTTAGAAAGCCGTCAACATGGCGCAACTATTGCAATCAACAGGGACTCTCGACCGGCACAAACTCCTCAAGCCCGTATATGTCGCCACAGCTTTGACTCTATTTGCCGAGGCCGTGTATTTCGTCATATGGGGCGTCGTTCTTTTCCCCGAAGGCAGCTTGGTGGGCAAATTAATTTGGACGCTGACCTGCGGCGTTGGCATGGGCGTGGTGATCGGCATTGCCACCATCTTACTCGTGGGCGAAAAGCGTAATCCGACCATTTCCATAATAACCGCAGCGGCGACCATGGCGATCATCGGGAGCAATTGTGGCATCCTTTGCAGCTTGATCGATGAACGGTTTGACTATTTTGGTGGTCCAGAGAACACAACCCTATTTATCGTAGGAAGCGTCTTTTTGGCAATCGTGGGAGGCGCGCTTTACGGGTGGCTCGTATATGCGCCGTCACGAAATCGCGTTTATGTCCGATCAGCGTCTCGTGGGTTCGCGAACACCGAACAGGAGGTCTAGATGTCGAGCGAAAACAATCCCTCATTTTTCCACTCATTACGCTTCAGATATGGCCTAGGCCTTGCCGTCTTTCTTTGCGCTGCAGGATTTTTCCTGTGGCAGGAGCATGAGGCGCATATCAGAGGCTATCTGCCGCTGATCCTGATTCTCGGTGTGTGCGGTGGCATGCATTTCTTCATGCACGGTGGCCACGGCAAGCATCATCATGACGACGGCCCGCCGGACCAGGAAAGGAGGTAGCGATGGAAAGCCCGTCATACGGCCTGTGGACCTTGGTCGCCATCAATTCGGCCATCTTCATTCTGTTCGGCTACAGCTTCTTCAAGCCTCAGACGAAGCGTGACTGGCGCTCGTTCGGGGCCTTCAGCGCGTTCCTCGTGGCGCTGTTCACGGAAATGTATGGCTTTCCGTTGACGATCTACTTTCTCTCCGGTTGGCTACAAAGTAATTACCCGGAAGTGGATTGGCTTTCCCACGATGCGGGGCATCTGCCGGAAATGCTGTTCGGTTGGCGCGCCTTCCCGCACCTCGGACCATTCCATCTCCTCAGCATGGTGATTATTGGCGCGGGCTTCCTTCTTCTCTCGGCGGCATGGCGCGTCTTGTACCAGGCGCAAAGGAAAGGGACGCTGGCCAAGACCGGACCCTACGCTTATGTACGCCATCCACAATATGTCGGCTTCATCCTGGTCATGTTGGGGTTTCTCTTTCAATGGCCGACGCTGCTCACACTCCTGATGTTCCCGGTACTGGTCTGGATGTATGTCCGATTGGCTCGTCATGAGGAGCAAGAAGCCATCGCCGCATTCGGAATTGAATACGATGCCTATGCAGAGCGAGTTCCCGGGTTCATTCCTGGATTTCGCAGGCTCACCCTCGGCCACGAAGGGCGTGGACCTTGACCCAGGCAGTGTCAGAGCAAATCGGCTTGAGGCGGGTGGGGGAGTTCCGTCGTTTGCGGCGATGCCAAATCCCTTCCGTTATTTCAACAATTCGCCCGAGGTAATTCGCCTCACAATGATGATGTATGTCCGGATTCCGCTTTCGCTGCGGCAGATCGAAGATTTGCGCCACGGACGCGGCATCGATATCAGCCATGAAACGGTTCGGCCCGCGGTTCGGGGCAGAGAGCCGCACGCAGCGCATTCATCACCGGTCATATTCACGGTGGCGATGGCATCTCGAGGAGGTTTTCGTGCGTATCAATGGCCAACCGCGTTGCCTCCGGCGGGCGGCGACGAAGGTCAGCGGAAACGCCGAACGCCAGGAGACCGGTCGCTGGCTCCGATTTTCCGCCACCGCCCACGTTCCTCTGACAGTGCCCGCTAACCGGCATAGCTGGGGCGGCGGGAGATGATCAGGTCGCGGTGAACATAGACGCTGAGTATCAGGCCGAAGCCGATCAATAGGGACATCATCGAGGTGCCGCCATAAGAGACCAGCGGCAGGGGAACCCCGACGACCGGGATCAGGCCCATGACCATGGCCATGTTGATGAAAACATACAGGAAGAAGGTTGAGATCACGCCGGCGGCCAACAGGCGGCCAAATTGACTGCGCGAGCGTACGGCGATGGCATAGCCGTAGGCTATGACCAACATATACAGGCTCAATAATCCAAGGCAGCCTATGAGGCCGAATTCCTCGGCCAGCATGGTGAAGATGAAATCGGTTTGACGCTCCGGCAAAAAGGCCAGATGGCTTTGCGTACCTTGCATAAAGCCCTTACCGAACAGCCCGCCCGAGCCCAGGGCGATCTTTGACTGCATGATATGATAACCGGCGCCCAAGGGATCGCGCTCCGGGTTCAGGTAGGTCAGCACCCGTTCCTTTTGATAGCCATGCAGCATGAACCGCCAGGCCAGCGGGATCGCCAACAGAACGGCGCCCAGAGCGACGGCAAATTTCCACAGCCTCACCCCGGCCAACAACATGATTGCCGTCGCCGTCGCCAGCAGCAGGATCGCCGTGCCCAGGTCGGGTTGGCGCATGACCAGCGCGACGGGGATCAAGATCAACACAATGGGCACCACCAGCCAACGAATCCGGCCTACCTCTTCCAGAGGCAGGCCGTGGTAAAAGCGCGACAGGGCCAGAACCAAGGCGATTTTCATCACCTCGGATGGCTGCAACTGGAACAGGCCCAGATCGACCCAACGCCGCGCGCCCATGCCGACGACACCCATAACCTCCACCGCCATTAACAGCAACAATGCCGCGGCATAGATCAAATAGGCGTGGCGCAGCCAGGCACGGATATCAATCAGCGCAATTAGCAACATCAAGCCGAGTCCAACGGCAAAGCGGATCATCTGGCGCGATGCCCAGGGATGGATCTGGCCATTGGCGGCAGAGTACAACATGGCAAAACCGACCCCGGCGATCAGCGAGATCAACAATATCAGCAACCAATTGATCTGCGCCAGCTTCTGCAGCAGGGTCAGATCAACCTGTCGGCTCATTTGTCCGCCCAGTGACATCGTTTAGGTTTTCCGCTCTTTTCCGCGACCACCGCCAGCCACACCCAAGGCTGATCGCCCCATCGGGTCGCCGCGCAGCACTTCGGTCATGATATCCTTGGTCAAAGCCGCCGCGTAGATGCCGGATCCGCCATGTTCGACCACAACCGCGGTCGCATAACGCGGCGCACCGACCGGCGCAAACGCAGTGAACAGGGCATGGTCGCGCTCTTGCCACGGGGTTTCTTTGCTTAGTTTACCGCCGGCCTTTCGCTCGGCCTTGGTAATCCGGCGAACTTGCGCGGTGCCGGTCTTGCCGGCCATTTGGGCATTCAGTTCCTTATCCAGCTTGTACTTTCGCGCGGTGCCACGAGCGCCGTTGACGACTTCCGACATGGCGTCGGTGATAAATTTCAGATTGGCCGCTGAAACGCCCATGGACTGGGCATCGGCATCGAATTTCCGAACGCCGCCGGCGTTATCCCGCCCATCGCCCGCCGCAGACCGGGCGCCATCACCGTCCAGCTTCCTGGAGTTCTGATGTCGCAACAATTTGGGGCGCACGGCCATGCCACCATTGGCCAGGCGGGCAGTCATGACAGCCAGTTGCAGCGGCGTCGCCAACAAATAGGCTTGACCGATCCCGGTGATCAGGGTCTCACCCATTTGCCAGGGTACGCCGGTAACCGCCAGTTTCCAATCCTTGCTGGGCACCAAACCGTCTTTTTCACCGGTCAACTCAATACCAAAGGCCTCGCCCAAGCCAAAGCGCAGGGCCATGTCGCCAATGCGGTCAACCCCCAAGCGACGGGCCAAATCATAGAAATAAATATCACAGGACTGGGCGATCGCCTGTTTCATATCGACCCAGCCGTGCCCTCCATAGCGGTGGCGCCAGCAGTGGAACTTGCTGGTGCCCAATTCGATCACGCCATTGCAAAAGACCCGATGGTCAGGTCCCGCGACCCCCGCCTCCAACGCCGCCAGGGCGACGATCATTTTGAAGGTTGAACCAGGCGGATACTGCCCGGATATGGCCTTATTAATCAATGGTTTACGTGGATGTTGCGCCAAGTTCTGCCAGGCCTTGCTGGACATGCCCAGGTTAAACGCGTTGGGATCATAACTGGGTGATGACACCATGGCGAGAATTTCGCCCTGATGAATGTCCATGACCACGGCGGCCGCGCTTTCATCGGCCAGACGGCGGGCAATCGCCTCCTGCAATCCAGTATCGATGGTCAGTACAACGTCGTCGCCAGATTGGCCATCCTGTCGCGCCAATTCCCGTATCACACGGCCATAGGCGTTAACCTCGACCCGGGAATTACCAGCCTTGCCCCGTAGAGATTCATCGTAGATTTTTTCGACGCCGTTTTTACCGATGCGAAAACCCGGCAGTTCCAGCAATGGATCGCCGGTCAAATCAGCTTCCGAAACGGACGAGACATAGCCGACAATATGGGCCGTTTCGAGCCCCTTCGGATAATATCGGCCTTCGCCGACATCAGGCTGTACGCCCGGCAAATCAGGCAATTGCACATTGACGTGGGCAAATTGCTCCCACGTCAGATTTTCCGCCACCTTGATGGGCACAAAGGGGCGTTTGCGCTTGACCTCGCGCAGCACGCGGTTGCGCTGATGCGAATTGATGGGAATGATATGGGCCAGACGGTCCAGTGTTTCAGCCACCCCTTTCGTTTGTTCCGCTATTAAAACAATCCTATAATTCTGCCGATTAGAGGCTAGTTCCTGGCCGAAACGGTCCAGCACCAGGCCGCGCGGCGGCGCCAGCAGGCGCATGGAAATGCGGTTTTCTTCGGCCAGCATCTTATACTGATCGGATTCAAGGACTTGCAGATAATACATCCGCCCCATCAACAAGGCAGCCAGGCTTAGCTGCCCGCCCCCGAGTAGCGCCAGACGCCGGGTAAAGGCTTTGTGACGGCTGCCATCCCGTTCCATGACGACCTCAACCCGGCTGAGTCAAAGGTTGCATGCGGGCCAGGAATAACGCGACCAGGGGATATGCGGCGGTGCCAATGGCATGGCTGACGACCAGCGGCACCGACTCGATTGCCGTGGTATGAAACAACGAGGCAAAAAACCAGTTAATGACCGCCGCCCCCGCGGCGATCAGCAAATATCCCAGCCAACTGACGGCAAAGGACTTGCCGGCCAAGGTGCGGCGTTGGCCCGCGGCGGCCCAATGCACCAGGATCAAAACCAGCGCATTCAATCCCGGTGGCCCCCCACTCAACACATCCACCAGAAGTCCCAGCAGGAAGGCCGCGCCGGCGGGCATCAATTCCGGGCGAAAGACACTCCAGTAGTAGACCGAAATCAGCGCCAGGACCGGCGCCGCCAGCGACGATTTGGGCAGGCCATAGGGTAACATCGCGGCCAAAACAAGAATTGCGGAGATCGAGATTGGCACCCCGGCTCTGACAAAATTTGCGGCCTTGTTCGCCAGCGAACTTTCCATTTACCGATCCGTTCCGATCACCGGAGCGGTGCCATCAATGGCCGTGGAGTCTGCAGGATCTGCTATGCCCTCTCTCCGCAGTCCGATATCTCGCATCGGAACGGCGCGATAGCGCAGTATGGTGACGTATTCCAGCCTGGCCCATTCGACGTAGGGCTGGATGTGCGCCTCTCCATCGGTGATGGAAGATACAATGCCGACCGGCAAGCCTGGGGGAAAGACCCCCGCGTGACCCGATGTTACCACCCTTTCACCCGGATTGACCTTGGCATTTGCCGCCAGGAATGTCAGCCGCGGGCGGGCTGAATTGTCACCGGCCAGTATGGCGCGATGGCGGGAATGTTCTATCGTCACGGGCACCCGCGAGTTCAAATCAGTTAGCAGCAGCAGGCGGGCCGAATGCTGCCCGACCTCGACCACTCGCCCTGCAAGTCCCTGGCCCGTGGTTACGGCCTGTCCGCGTTCCACGCCATCCCGTCTACCGGCATTCAAAAGCGCCGACTGTACGAACAGGCCGCTGGTATCGCCGATCACGCGGGCGGAAATGAAATGAGGCGCGGGGTCCCGAGCCGGCTTTAACAGCGCCCGCAGGCTGGCGTTCTCCTGTTCCAGATTGCGGGCAATGGTTTGCCATTTTGCCAGCCGTGCTACTTTTTCGCGCAAGGCCTGATTTTCACGGCCCGTGTTCCAGAATTGCTCGATTTCGGCAATGGCATGGCGGGCAGAGATGACCGGCGCGCTCAACACTTCCAGGACCGGTGCGACGGCTTCGACCGCCATGACCCGCAATTGGCGAATGGCATCACCGTGGGTTTTGCCCAGAATTAGCAAGGCTACGGCAATGGTCATCAGCAGTAGCAGACCAAAGCGCTGCGCCATCCCACGTGCGGGCGCGGCGACCCGCGACAAACTGCTTAATCTTGGCCCTTTCGCCACTGCCGTTCCTGCCCGCTTGCTACCCTTACCGCTTCAGCCGCCAACACATTAACGCGACGACCCCATTAATAGGTGGTATCGAAGATCTCCTTGTCCTTGAAGTTCTTCATATCTTCAAGCACGCGGCCGGTACCCAATGCGACACAGGACAAAGGTTCGTCGGCGATGGACACGGGCAAGCCGGTGGAGTGGCGCAGCACAAAATCCAAATTGCCCAACAACGCCCCGCCGCCGGTCAGGACAATGCCTTTATCGACAATATCGGCCGCCAGTTCCGGGGCGGTATGTTCAAGCGCAACCTTCACGGCCTCGACGATGGCACCCACAGGTTCCGCCATGCTTTCGGCGATCTGCCGTTGGCTGACCAGAATTTCCTTGGGCACGCCATTCATCAAATCGCGGCCCTTGATGGTCATCTCCACGCCTTCGCCATTTTCGGGCGCGCAGGCGGAACCAATTTCTTTTTTCACCCGTTCCGCCGTGGCTTCGCCAATCAGCAGATTATGGGTGCGGCGAATATAGCCGATGATCGCCTCGTCCATTTTGTCGCCGCCGACCCGGACCGAGCGGGAATAAACAATACCGCCCAACGACAGCACGGCCACTTCCGTTGTGCCGCCGCCAATATCAACGACCATGGAACCGGTAGGTTCGGTAACCGGCAGACCAGCACCGATGGCAGCGGCCATGGGTTCTTCCACCAGATAGACCCGGCGCGCACCGGCGCTTTCGGCCGATTCCTGAATGGCACGGCGTTCAACAGCCGTGGATCCGGACGGCACACAGACGACGACCTGCGGCGAGGCAAAACTACGGCGATTGTGGACCTTGCGAATGAAATGTTTGATCATTTCCTCCGCCACCTCGAAGTCGGCGATAACGCCATCGCGCAGGGGGCGAATGGCCTCGATATTGCCCGGCGTCCGGCCCAGCATCATCTTGGCTTCGTCACCGACCGCCATCACCATTTTCTTACCCTTGCGGGTGGTGATGGCGACAACCGAAGGTTCGTTCAGGACAATACCACGGCCTTTGACATAGACCAGCGTGTTGGCCGTACCCAGATCTATGGCCATGTCCGCGGACAATAACCCAAACAGCTTGGAAAACACTTATTTCCGCCCCCGGCCTCTAAGGCCCTAAGTCATTCATAATAATACAGCGTCCTTCATTGACCCGTATTAAACGAATTCCATTAACCAAGTCTTAAGGTTAAGCAAACCCTTCACATGACAACGCATAACATCGACAAATTTACGCCACGATAGATAGAATGCCCAAGTGGTACCCATAGAAGTTAATTTGGGCAGCAATAAGGCAGACGAACCGGAACCAACACCTAACACAGGATCTGCCGACCAAACTTATTCGCCAGATTCCAAATAGTTATTACGACTAATTCGACTCACGCCGCAAGTGGAATTATGGCGGCGGCGCGCTGCCGAACCAAACGCGGCGAAGATTTCTGCCCAGCCGAGGTCTCGATTTAGTTTTTTGCCTTATCCACAAGACGGCCTTCGGCGATCCAGGGCATCATGGCGCGCAGCTTTTCGCCCACCACTTCCGATTGATGCTCCGACGAACGGCGACGCATTGCTTTGAACGAGGGCTGATTCACCTTGTTTTCCAGCATCCATTGGGCCGCGAATTCGCCGGATTGAATGCGCGTAAGGACTTTACGCATGTTATCTTTGACATGCTCGTCGATGACGCGCGGGCCAGAGATATATTCGCCATACTCGGCAGTGTTGGAGACCGAGTAGTTCATGTTGGCGATGCCGCCTTCATAAATCAGGTCGACGATAAGCTTCATTTCGTGCATGCATTCGAAATAGGCCATTTCCGGCGCGTATCCTGCTTCCACCAGAATTTCGAAGCCAGCCCGCATTAATTCACAGACGCCGCCACACAGCACCGTTTGCTCACCGAATAGATCCGTTTCGCATTCTTCGCGGAATGTGGTTTCGATCGTCCCCGCGCGGCCGCCACCGATGGCGGAGGAGTAGCTGAGGCCAATTTCCAGAGCATTGCCGGAAGCGTTTTGATGCACCGCTACCAGGCAGGGCACGCCAGCGCCACGGACGTATTCCGAACGGACGGTGTGGCCGGGGCCTTTCGGCGCGATCATGAATACATCCATGTCGTCCCGCGGCTCGATCAAATTAAAATGGATCGACAAACCATGGGCAAAGGCGATCGCCGTGCCCTGGCGCATGTTGCCGCATAAATCGTCAACCCAAAGATCAGCCTGGCCCTCGTCCGGGGTCAACACCATGGCCAGATCGGCCCAGGCGGCCGCCTCACCCGGCTGCATCACCTTGAACCCCGCGGCTTCGGCCTTGGCGATGGAGCCGCTGCCCGGGCGCAGGGCGACAATCACGTTCTCACAGCCGGAATCCTTCAGATTATTGGCATGAGCATGGCCTTGGCTGCCGTAGCCGAATATGGCTACTTTTTTGCCTTTGATCAGGTTTACATCAGCATCGCGGTCATAGTACACGCGCATGATTGGTATCCTCTTCGTTGCTGGTTTCGCCACCACGGCGGGGCAGGCATTATTAGGAGGTCGTTGCTGGGGCTCTATCTACATGGCGTCCGCGCCGCGTGCAATGGCAACGACACCTGTGCGGGAAATTTCGGCCAATCCAAGGGGTTGCATCAGGTCGATAAAGGCATTGATCTTGCCGCTATCGCCAGTGACTTCGAAGACGAACGAATTCAGCGTCGAATCCACCGCCCGGGCGCGAAAGATATCCGCGACCCGCAGGGCCTCGATGCGGTTTTCGCCTTGGGCGACCACTTTCACCAAGGCCAGTTCCCGCTCAACCGAGGGCCCATCCTCGGTCAGATCGACCACACGGCACACTGGAATCAATCGTTCCAATTGGGCCCGGATCTGATCAATGATCATTTCGTTGCCGGAGGTGACGATGTTGATGCGAGAGCGGTCCCGGCCGGCGTCGACCTCGGCCACCGTCAGGCTTTCGATGTTATAGCCCCGGCCAGAGAATAGTCCCACCACCCGGGCCAGGACGCCTGGCTCATTGTCGACAAGGACCGCGATCGTATGCTTGGGCGCAATTTTAGACAATTCACTCATGACATCCTCGATAGAATTTAACCATCCGAACCACAGGTCCGGGCCGGTCCGTCTGGAAAATTTGGGCTGGCTGGTCCGGTGCGACTAGACCAGCGCCATGCCTTCGCCGGTCACTTTCGGACGCTCCGCGGCGCCATCATCTCCCAAAATCATCTCGTTATGGGCCGCGCCGGAAGGCACCATGGGAAAGCAATTTTCCTCTTGCGCCACGCGCACGTCGGCGATCACCAGGCCATCGGTATCCAGCATTTTTCGAATGCTGGCATCCAGTTCACTGGGCTGCTCGATCACCATGCCCGTCGCACCGAAACATTCCGCCAGCTTGACGAAATCGGGCAAGGCCTCGCTATAGGTTTCCGAAAAGCGGCTGCCATGCATCAATTGCTGCCATTGCCGGACCATGCCCATCCAGCGGTTGTTCAGGATGAATATCTTCAAGGGCAGTTTATATTGCATGGCCGTGGATAGTTCCTGGACATTCATCATAAACGAGGCTTCGCCGGAAATATCCACCACCAGAGAGTTGGGATGGGCTATCTGAACCCCCACCGCCGCGGGCAGGCCATAGCCCATGGTGCCCAGGCCGCCGGAGGTCATCCAACGGTTCGGCTTCTCGAATTTGTAGAATTGCGCCGCCCACATCTGATGCTGGCCGACTTCGGTTGTAATATAGGTATCGAGGTCCTTGGTGAGTTCGTACAGCCGTTGAACGGCGTACTGCGGCTTGATAATGTCTGGGCCCTGGGTGAAAGCCAGGCAGTCGCGCGAGCGCCATTTCTGGATCGTCGTCCACCAATCCCGCAAGGCCGCCTCGTCGGGCGTGTAACCACCATCCTTCCAACACGCCAGCATCTGCTCGAGAACCCGACCAACATCGCCGATGATAGGCAAATCAACCCGGATATTCTTGTTGATCGAAGATGGGTCGACATCCACATGAATCTTTTTCGAACTGGGTGAAAAAGCATCCAGGCGGCCGGTGATCCGGTCGTCAAAACGGGCGCCAAGGCAAATCATCACGTCGCAATCGTGCATGGCGTTGTTGGCTTCATAGGTACCGTGCATCCCCAGCATGCCCAGGAAGCGTTCATCCGAGGCCGGATATGCGCCCAGGCCCATTAGTGTATTGGTGATGGGAAAGCCCGTCAGCCGCACCAACTCCTGCAACCGCGCGCAGGCCTCGGGGCCGGAGTTGATCAGGCCGCCGCCGGTATAAAAGATTGGCCGCTTGGCCCGGGCCATCATTTCCACCGCCGCCGCGACGGATTCCGCTTTGCCCACCGTCGGCGGGCGGTAGGTTTTGTGCCGCAGGTTCGCCAGATCAGGTTTTTCGTAGCGACCCTGATTAACGCAGATATCCTTGGGCAGATCGATCACCACCGGCCCAGGACGCCCGTTCGTCGCCACATAAAACGCCTCGTGAACAATACGGCCCATCTCATCCGTGTCCTGGACTAAATAGTTGTGCTTGGTGCAGGGCCGGGTAATGCCGATGGTATCTGCTTCTTGAAAGGCATCATTGCCAATCAGGTGCGAGGCAACCTGGCCGGTCAAGCAGACGATAGGAATGGAATCCATCATGGCATCGGTCAGGCCGGTGACCGCGTTGGTGGCGCCGGGGCCCGAGGTGACCAGCACCACGCCGGGTTTGCCGGTGGCCCGCGCATAGCCTTCCGCCGCATGCACCGCACCACCTTCCTGACGGACCAGAATATGGCGGATACTATTCTGTGCGAACAGGGCGTCATAAATCGGCAGTACAGCGCCACCGGGATAGCCGAAAATGACCTCCACACCCTGGTCCGTCAGCGCCCGGATCAAGATTTCCGCGCCGCTGAGAGTGGCTGTGTCCCCGTTCCGTTCCGTACCCGACATGATCTGCTCCTAACGCGGGTTGCCGTCCGGCGCCCATCGCCGGTCGGGTTCAACGCTGAATGGTTCAGCGCCGAACAATAAAGCCTCTCGAAAGAGAGGCTATCACACATACCGCCACGCCATTTTTTCCACCTGTTTTCCATCTGGAAAGCGCCGCGGGCGGGCGCAACATAATGCCTGATCAGCGTTGGGTCAATAGATTTTGGATTATAAATGGAATGTTTTCTCTACTAATTCTTTCCGAATCTTGCGAATTTATAGTCATCCACGCACGCATCTTGTTTTTAAACCATGTTATCTGCCTTTTGGCATAGCGCCGCGTGGCCTGTTGCGCGGCGGCCAGTGCCTCGGCGCGGCCGATCTCGCCCCGGCAGCAACGAATAAGTTCCGGTACCCCCAGTGCCTTCATGGCGGGCAGACCGGGGTCCAGATCCATGGCCGCCAGTGCGGCCACTTCTTCCAGGGCACCTTGTTCCAGCATAGCCGCCAGGCGTTCATCGCAGCGGCGGTAAAGTTGTTCCCGCGGCCAGGTCAGGACCAAGCCATGCCAGGGCGGTGCCAGGGTAGCGGTGCTGCCTGGCCGCTGCTGCCAGGTTGCCAGCGAGACTCCGGTACCCTCGATCACTTCATAGGCTCGAACCAGGCGCTGCGAATCGGACGGCTTCAAACGGGCTGCCATGACCGGATCCCGCGCTTTCAGGGCGGCATGCAAACCGGCCGCGCCCAAAGTTCTCAACTGCGCCCGTGCCGCCTGACGGGTTGCTTCCGGTATATCGGGTATCTCCGCCAGACCTTGGGTCAGGGCCAGGAAATAAAGCCCGGTACCGCCGACGATGATAGCGGGTTGGCCAGCCTCGCGGGCATTCGCGATTTCGGTCTCGGCCAGTTCCAGCCAACGCCCCACCGAGAACGGCGCCGCCACGGATGTGATGCCGTACAGACGATGGGGCACCGCAGCTGCTTCCTGGGCGCCGGGACGCGCCGTCAGAACCCGCAGTTCGCGGTAGACCTGCATGCTATCCGCGTTGATGATTATCCCATCAAGTGCCTGGGCCAGCTCCATCGCCAATCTGGACTTGCCGCTGGCCGTCGGTCCCGCTATCAGAATGGCATTGTCCATACCGTCGCGTCTTTCATGGTGCATCATGTCTCAGGTTCTGACCCTTATAGCGAAGCCACTGACGGACGACCATGTCCGTATTGCGTTATCGGTTATGCCCTCGGGAACGAAGGTGGATTGGCTGGCTGCCGGACAAGCCTGCGATCTGCGGCATTCAAGCCCGAATTTTGCAGAAGAAATAGCGGTGCGCAAAGTCTTGGCCGGGGCGCCAGTGGATCTATTTTGCCAACCGGACGGTCCAGCGCGGCGCCGGCGATTGCTGGTGGCGGATATGGATTCCACCATCATCAGTACCGAATGTATCGACGAGATGGCGGATGTGTTGGGCCTAAAGGTGCGGGTCGCCGCCATTACCGAAAGAACCATGGCCGGCGAGATCGGTTTTGCCGAGGCATTGCGCGAACGGGCCAACATGCTGGCCGGCTTGACGGAAGCTGATCTGCAAGCGGTTTATGACCAACGTATCCGGCTTAACCCTGGCGCCAGGGAACTGGTCGCCACCATGCGCGCCCACGGCGCCCATACCGCACTGGTTTCCGGCGGCTTCAGTTTTTTCACCGAGAAAGTCGCGGCCACCGCAGGGTTTGACTATCAACAGGGCAATCAGCTGAATTTTGTGGCCGGCCGCCTGGACGGCCATGTGGCGGAACCGATCCTGGGGCCTGAGGAAAAACTGGCGGCGTTGCACTCCCTGGCCGCGCAATACAACCTGGCTCCCGAGGCAGTCCTGGCGGTAGGTGACGGCGCCAATGATCTGGCAATGGTAAGAGCGGCCGGTTTGGGCATCGCTTATCACGCCAAACCGGTATTGGCACAGGCGGCCATGGCCCGGATCGATCACGGCGATTTGACCGCCCTGCTGTATCTACAAGGCTATCGGGCCACACAATTCCAAAGTTGAAGGATTATTCCTTCTTCTTGTTTTCCTTATCCTTATCCATCTCCATCGCGTTTTCATCCAGTTGCACCGCTACGAAGCGCCGGTTACCAGTACGCGGTTGCACCAGCAACAACACGGATTTCACCTTTTTTGACGTGCGCACCTTGTTGGCCGCACTAATTTCCGCAATCTGTTTAGCGACATCAGCCGGCGTCATGACTGGGGTCTGTTGCACCTCAACGATCAGGTCACCAGGGCTAAGGCCAAATTTCGCGGCCGAACTGTCGCCTGCGACTTCCAGTATCAAAACGCCCTTGGCGGCTTCGTCCATTTTGAAGGATTCGCGCGCTTCCTTGGTCAGGGCGGAAAGGCGCATCCCCAACAATTTCACATCCGTGACCGGCTCCGGTTTGGCGTCTCCTTGGGCCGATTGCGCCAGTTTTTCTTCGCTTTCCTCCATCTCGGCAATGGTGACCTCAAGTGTGACGAGCTTGCCCTTGCGCCAAGCTTCTACCTTGACTGTTTTGCCGATGCGCGTGTCGGCGACGATCCGGGGCAGGGCCCGCATTTCATCCACGTCCTTGCCATCGAAGCGCAAAATCACGTCGCCTTGCTCAATGCCGGCCTTACCCGCCGGGCCGTCCGCCCCCACGCCGGCGACCAGGGCGCCGCCGGCCTTTTCCATTCTCAGGCCTTCGGCAATTTCGTCAGTGACGGTTTGAATACGGACGCCCAGCCAGCCGCGCCGGGTACGGCCAAATTCAGCCAGTTGCTTAACCACGCGGTTTGCCAAGGCAGAGGGAATGGCAAAGCCGATGCCGACGCTGCCCCCTGTCGGCGAGTAAATCGCCGTATTGATGCCAATGACCTCGCCGTCCAAGTTGAACAACGGGCCGCCCGAATTGCCCCTGTTGATGGCCGCATCGGTCTGAAAGAAATTATCGTACGGCCCGGAATTGATGTCACGGCCTCGCGCGGAAATTATACCAGCCGTAACAGAACCGCCGAGGCCAAATGGATTGCCGATCGCCAGCACCCAATCGCCAACCCGCGATTTTTCCGAATCTCCCCATTTTAACGCCGGCAGCTTGCCTTTCGGCTCGACCTTCAACAGGGCCAGATCGGTCTTGACATCGCGGCCCACCAAAACGGCATCAAGGCGTGTACCATCGGACAGACGGACACTGATTTCGTCCGCTTCGGCGATAACATGGTTGTTGGTGACCACCAGACCGGTGGCGTCAATAATAAAACCCGAACCTAACGAGGTTGCGCGCCGGGGCCCACGGTTCTGTGGCCGGTTTCGTTCCAGGAATTCCTTGAAGAACTCCTCGAATGGCGAGCCGGGAGGCACCATGAATTCGGGCTGACCCTTGTCGCCTTTGACCACTTGGGTGGTCGCTATGTTGACCACGGCTGGCGACAGGCTGGCGGCAAGATCAGCGAAACTTTCTGGGGCGCTACGGGCCTGTCCCGCCGCCGGCAGCAGCAACCCAATGGTTGCGGCCGCAGCGGCAAGGGACGTGATGACGGGGGTGGTCCAGCGACTTTGTAAAATGCCGATCACGTTTTTTCTCCCTGGTATAAAGGTGGCAAGGATGGGTTGCCATCCCGCACCGGATTCCATGGCCTAGTCGGTTGGCCTAAGAGGTATTGCCAAACACAACGACTTGCAAGTCAACCATCGCACGGCAACGGCCATGAATGCTGCTGAACCGTGATGTCGGTATTAAATCTGGCAAAACCATGGCGTCGTTGCTTTTTCATGATATTGCGGATCACTTCATTGTGAAAGCTTGCGCGGCTCGCCAAACTGAACGGTCGCATGGACCAGACCGGCAGACTGACTTGGATCAGAAAAGTTCCTGGCTGCAAACGCGGCCCCAGCTATAAAAAAGTCTTCACCACCCATATGATGCCGACGCCAAAGGTCGCTGCGCCCAGGCCGCTAAGGCGCAAGGCTTCGTCCGGCTGCTGGATCATTACCACCATCAAACGCTTCATGCCGGCCGGAAAGGCGGCATACAGACCGCCTTCCAAAACCAGTATCAGGCCCAGCACCACGAACAGGTCGATCATGGCGCCCGAGACTCCAAATAATGGCGGCGGCTATTGGATATCAGGGCCTGTTACTTTGCCGCGCCTTCGTCCGTGCGCCCCATACTGTCACCGAAGTAGCTGAAGAAATCGCTGTTCGGTGACAAGACCATGGTGGTGTCGCCTGATTGCAACGCCGTCCGGTAGGCTTGCAGGGAACGGTAAAAGCCGAAGAACTCCGGGTCCTGCTTGTAGGCGTCGGCAAACACTTTGCTCCGCAAGGCATCGCCCTCGCCGCGCGTTATGTCGGAGGTTTTTTGCGCGTCGGCCAGCAATATGGTGCGCTGGCGGTCCGCGTCGGCGGTGATCTTCTGACTACGCTCCGCACCCTCGGCCCGGATTTCCGTGGCAATGCGTTTCCGCTCGGCCCGCATCCGCTCATAAACCGCCTGGCTGTTGGCGGCCGGCAGATCGGCGCGCTTGATCCGAACATCGATGATTTCAATGCCCATTTTCAGGGCCTCGGCATTCACCAGGCCACGAATTTCGTGCATCAGCTTGGCGCGCTCGCCCGACAGTATGGCTTCAAAGCCGACCCGGCCAATAACGTTACGCAGGCTGGAATTGATGATGGGGGAAAGCCTGGTGCGGGCCGTGATCTCGTTATTGACGGTCTGGTAGAATTTCAAGGGATCAGCAATGCGGAAGCGGGAGTAGGCGTCAACCACGATCCGCTTCTTGTCCGCCGCCACTGCTTCCACCGGCGGCGCGTCAAAATCCAAGATCCGTTTTTCCATGAATTCCACGTTCTGGACGAACGGCGTTTTGAAGTTCAGTCCGGATTCCTGAACAGTTTTCACAGGATTACCAAACTGCAGCACCAGTGCCTGCTGGGTCTCGTGTACGCTGAAAACGCTGCCATAGCCGACCACCCCCAGTGCGACCAGGATGATGGCCAATATTGTCGCGACATTCCGTTTCATTATTTCGCCCCCGCATTTTGGCCAGTCCGGCGCTGCAGCTCCGGCAGGGGCAGATAGGGCAGAACGCCCTGACTGCCGCCTTCATTGTCAATCAAGATCTTGTTGGTGCCTTGCAATACGGTTTCCATGGTCTCCAGATAGAGCCGCTTTCGGGTAACCTCCGGCGCCAGTTTATATTCCCGCTGAATGGCAAGATAGCGGGACACTTCACCCTCGGCCTGGGCCACGGTCTGTTTCCGGTAACCTTCCGCCTGTTGCTTGATGCGCTCCGACTCACCGCGGGCGCGGGGCAGGATGTCGTTGGAATAGGCCTTGGCTTCATTCACCAGGCGTTCTTCATCGGCGCGGGCCGCCTGAACATCGCGGAAGGCATCGATCACCGCGGACGGCGGATCGGCCTTGGCCAGTTTAACCTGGGTGACAACGATGCCGGCCTTATATTCATCGAGTGTTTCCTGCATTAATTTCAGGGTCTGCAACTCGACCTCGTTGCGGCCTTCGGTCAGAACGGTATCGATTTTCGAGCGTCCCACGACTTCGCGCATGACGCTTTCCGCCACCGCCTTGACGGTGTTCTCCGGCCGCTCGATGTTGAACAGAAAGTGCCCGGCGTTGCTGATCTGCCACAGCACCGTGAAGTTGATGTCGACGATATTTTCGTCGCCGGTCAACATCAGGCTTTCCTCCGGCAGGTTGCGCAGCGCCGAGGAGCGGCCTATGTCGCCGGCGCTCTGGAAACCGACTTCAACCCGATTGACCCGGGTTACTTTCGGCGTCAGGGCGGATTCAATGGGCGCGGGCAGATGATAGCGCAGACCAGGCGTGGTTTGTTCAATGAATTTGCCGAAGCGAAGCACCACGCCCTGTTCGTCGGGGCCAACCCGGTAAAAGCCGGAGGCCGCCCAGGCAGCGATCAGCACCAGGAAAATCAGGAATACACCCCGACCGCCCCAGCGCCCGCCGGGCAGCAAGCCCTTGAAGCGGTCCTGGCCTTTGCGCAAAAGCTCTTCAAGATTTGGCGGCTGTGGGCCGCCGCCCTGGCCCCACGGCCCCCGGCCGCCGCCTTGCCAGCCGCCGCCACCGCCGCTACCACCGCCTTGATTGCTCCACGGCATGAAATCTCCAATCCCCGATTGTCGGAATAATGATGCAGTCAGTACGTCTTTACAAAACACGGCACAGGACGCGTTGCCACAGCCTGCCAAGACGTTATATGACACCTTGCGGCGCTGGGCGCAACGGATGCCTGATGGAGCCGAGAATTTGGGGAGCAGGGAAATGGCGCGGGTGAGCGAAGACGACGTATTGGAGGCGCTGCGGCGGGTTGGCGACCCGGCCCGTGACGGCAATGTGGTCGATCTGGGCATGATCACCGGTTTGGTCGTGCGGGACGGGAATGTGGCGTTCTCCATCGAAATCGAGGCGGCGCGCGCGCCGGAGATGGAAAGTCTGCGCCGCGCTTGCGAGCAGGTGGTCGCGGGCCTGCCCGGTGCGTTGTCGGTCACCGCCGTGTTGACCGCCGAACGCGCCGCGCCGCCGCCGCAACAACAACCGCAACCGCCGCAACAACCTGGGGGCCAACGGGCGCCAAGAATTGGCCGCCATGGCAGTGCCGGGAGCCAGAAAATGGAGCTTCCAGGGATCAAGGCGGTGGTCGCCGTGGCTTCTGGAAAGGGCGGCGTGGGCAAATCCACGGTCACCGCCAATCTGGCGGTGTCCCTACATCGTCTGGGCCTGAAGGTCGGCATCCTGGACGCGGATATCTATGGCCCCTCCATGCCGCGTATGCTGGGGATCTCGGGGCAGCCCCGCTCCGACGGCGAAAAACTGGAGACCATGAGGGGCCATGGGGTGGCCTGCATGTCCATCGGGTTTCTGGTGGACCCGGATCAGCCGACCATCTGGCGCGGGCCCATGGTGATGGGCGCGCTGGAACAATTGCTGGGCGACGTGAACTGGGGCGAACTGGATATACTGCTGGTTGATATGCCCCCCGGCACAGGTGACGCCCAGTTGACCATGGCGCAAAAGGTGCCCCTGGTGGGCGCCATCATCGTCTCCACCCCTCAGGATATCGCCCTGATTGATGCGCGCAAGGGGCTGAACATGTTCCGCCAGACGAATGTGCCGGTCATGGGGATTATCGAGAATATGAGCTATTATCATTGTCCCAGTTGCGGCCACCGCGCCGAGATTTTCGGCCATGGCGGCGCGCGTGCGACGGCGGCGGAACTGGGTTGTGATTTTCTGGGCGAAATTCCCTTGCATATCAGCTTGCGCGAGACTTCTGATGCCGGTACGCCCATCGCGGCGTCGGATCCGGCCTCGCCTCAGGCCGAAGCCTTCATGGCGATCGCCAAAGAAGTAAAACAGCGTTTGTGAGACGCCGCGTCAGGCAGCTGAGCGCCATCAGGCCGCCAGGGTCTTGTCGATTTCATCGACCAGATCCCGCAGATGGAAAGGCTTGGAGAGAACTTTTGCGTCCGAGCGGGCGGATTCCCGGTTGCGCAGGGCAACGGCAGCGAATCCGGTGATGAACATGATGCGGATGGCCGGGTCCACCGCCACGGCGCGGCGGGCCAATTCGATGCCGTCCATCTCGGGCATCACGATATCCGCCAGCAGCAAATCAAACCGCCCTTCCGCCAGAACAGGTAATGCCTCATCGCCCTGGCTGACGGAAAAAACCTCATGGCCCGCCCTTTCCAGGGCGCGGCCGAGAAAGTGCCGCATGGAATCATCATCTTCCGCTAAAAGAATCTTCGCCATCAAAATCCTCAATACCCGCTCGTCTCTCTACCACCAGAGACCTAAAATGACGCCTCAATTTGAGTTCACGATAGTCGGACATGCCTAGCAAAGAGTAAAGATGCTCCTTGCAATCTATTATGTTTTCCGTTTTCACCATCGATCAACCGATCCCGGCCCTATGGTTTTCGCGCCGCCGCGTGCTAGCATCCCTTTTCGGACACGGCCCGGTATGGCTATAACTTGCCCGCCGAATGTGTTGCATATGATTTCGGATACCTGACTACCGGATGGGGGCTGGTGGATGACAATGGGTAAAGCGGAAACCTCGCCACCGCCGTTCACCGTGATCGGTCCGGCCAGACAGTCGGTGCCCGTCGTCTTCGCCTCGCCCCATAGCGGCCAATATTATCCGGGCGATCTGATGGCCGCGACGACACTGCCGGAACTGTTGTTGCGCCGCACCGCCGACAATTTTGTCGATCAATTGTTCGCCGCCGCGCCAGACCATGGCGCGCCTTTGTTAAGGGCCGCCTATGCCCGCGCCTACCTGGACCTGAACCGGGAACCGTGGGAACTGGATCCGCAGATGTTCGATGAAGTCCTGCCCAGCCATATCAACGCCACCTCGTTGCGGGTGGCGGGCGGTCTGGGCACCATCCCTCGATTGGCCGCGGACGGGCGTGATATATACCACCAAAAACTGGACTTCACCGAGGTGCGGCAACGGCTGAACCGGGTATATTTTCCCTACCATCATTCGCTGTCCCGGATGATCGAAGATACCCAATTGGCATTTGGCTACTGCCTGTTGATCGATTGTCATTCCATGCCCTCGATGAGCGGCCTGGGGCCGGCCCACCACGGTGGCGATCAGCGGGCTGATATAGTGCTGGGCGACCGTTTCGGCGCCACCTGCGCCCCGGAATTGACCGATTGTGTGCATCGCACCCTGTCCGGCCTTGGTTTCCGGGTGCGGCGCAACAACCCCTACGCGGGGGGGTTTACCACTTATCACTATGGCCGTCCGCGCACCGGCGTGCATGTCCTGCAGATCGAAATCAATCGGCGGCTATACATGGACGAGGTGCAGGTCGTTCCTTTGCCCGGCATGGAACGCATCCGTCTGGCCATGACCGCGGCAATCGCCGCCGTTAGCCGCCTGCCCGCGGCGTATTTTGAAACCCTGGGTGCGGCAGCCGAATAATCAAACTGGCATGGTTCTTGCGACGCTCTGCATAAGGAAATGTCGCGGGGGCACGAGAGGGTCATGGCAAGCAGACGGAACATTGTGCCGGCGTTGATGCTGGGTTTGGTGTTGTGGTGGCTGGCGCCGCCGCCGCCGGCTACGGCACGCAGCAAATCGCAAATGGCCGAAAATAGGCACGAAACCCTGTTGGACGGCACAACCGAAAGCCTTGATTGCCGCCGCATGGTGTCTGCGGCGGAAGCCCGCCACCGTATCCCCGCACAGATGCTGGCCGCCATTTCACTGACGGAATCCGGGTACTGGCAGGCCGAGCCGGAGGCATTTGTTGCCTGGCCCTGGACCGTTTATGCCCTGGGCGCGGGGCGCCATTTTCCAAATCAGGCCGCTGCGGTCGCAGCCGTGCAGACTCTGTTGGCCCAGGGCGTGCGCAATATTGACGTGGGCTGCATGCAGGTCAACCTGCTCTACCATCCCAATGCCTTTGCCAACTTGGACGAGGCGCTGAACCCCGCCGCCAACATCGATTACGCGGCGCGATTGCTGCGGCGGTTGTTCCTGCGGCACCATTCCTGGACCCAGGCAGTGGCGCATTACCATTCCGCCACCAAGGCGTTGAACAAACCCTATCGCCGCAAGGTCATGGATCAATGGCATAAGGAGCGACGCCGGGCCGATAAGGAACGCCGGCAGGTGGTGCAGGCCGCCTATGAGCGCCGCAGGGCCGCCAGCCGGCGCTAGCGCATCTTCGGCTTTCGCTGAACTAGACCAGCCCGCCCCAGAGTCGGCTGCAAGCGGCCTGGCGCGGATCACGTAATTTCGTCGATTTGCTCGATGCTTAGATTGCCCGGCACGACGGTGACGGGAACCCGCATATTCGCGGACATGGGGCCGGCCAGGGCACTAACCAGGGGGCCGGGGCCATCTTTCTCAGCCGAGGCGCCCAGCACCAACAAGCGGATTTCCGGCTCGGCCTCCAGCAACGCCAATACTTCGTCCTGCTTGCGACCTTCGCGAATGGCGAATTCCGGCATAATGCCCGACCATTGACTGACCTCTTCGGCCAGGGTTTGCAGAACCTCCTCCGCTGCTTCCCGCGCTTCCTCGCGCATCAGGTTTTCCACCGCCACCCAATGCTGAAAGTCAGCCGGTTCGATAACGTATAGCAGAACCACGCCGCCGCCCGTGCGCGCCGCCCTGCGAAAGGCAAAGCGCAGGGCCAATCGACATTCGGGAGAATCGTCAACCACGCACATAAATTTCCGGCGCGTCAATTTGCCCTGTTGCAACTCTTCCATGATTTCGCCCTCTTCATCACCAATATGGTGCCAGCACTGCGATGTAAGAGCAACCAGAATGCGGCGGCGATCACTTCAGCAGGATGTTGGTGATTTCGCGCAGTTTTGTCCGGGCGCGCAACAAGTAGAAGCCCTGGGCGGCGAGATGGCTGGGCAGAAATTGGGAATCCGGGCTGCCATTCACCACCACAAAGGGCGATAATTCCGCCGTCAACCGCAGACTTTCCAACATATTGGCCCAGGCGTTGGTCAACTCCCGCTCGGCCAAAACGTGGCCAAAATCCAGGCCCAATTCCCGGATAATCAGGTAGTAGGCATAGCTCTGCCCCTTGATGCCATAGAACACGTCGTCGCCACGGGTATCGATCAGGTCGCCCGCATGTTCGGCGATATGGCGGTCCAGATTGGCGGACGAAGCCCCCATGTCCAGGGCGAAACGGTCCAGGGTCGCGAGCAGATTGTCGGCCCGCTTTTCGAATACCGCCTTGCCGTCCGCCAGACGCTGACTATAGGCCCGCAGGGAACGGGCAGCCTTGCGATAGCGCGCTTCCGAAGTCGTGGTCGGGGCCAACGAGGTGGATAGATCAAAGACCCAGATATTGCCGGCATATTGCAACTGACCGGCGGCTTCCTGCAAATCCTCGTCGGTCTGGGAGGTGCCCCGTGTGCGGCCGATCTGGTCGGTCAGTTCAAAGGCAAATCGGGCCAGCGCGGAAACAATGCCCTGTTGAAAATTCGGCATATTGTCCAGAGCCGCCGGCGGCAGAAAGAAGGGGTCGTTGGCAACCCAGCGATTTTCGTCAACTTCCCGCTGGATCAAGGCAGCCGTCATGGCCACGGCGCGGCTGCCCCCTTCGGGCAAAATGGCGGCGGGTGTCTGATAGGCGGTATCGTCGTCGATGGTATGGGTGATCAACATGCCAACGGGATAGTAAAACAGCGCCGCAACCAACAAGGCCACGCCAATGCCGCCCGCCGTACGCAGGCGGTTGCCGCTGAAATTCGGCAGCAACTGCCGGGCCTGCCCCATCAACCGATCCGTTACCATGATAATGGTTCCCTGCTTTTATCCGCACGCCTTAAAGCAACTATGTCGTCCTCACATAGTGGGCCCGGAGGCGGCGATCAACAGGACAAGCGCCCGGATAGTACGACCCGAAGTCCGGACGCTGGCGAAGCGCCGGCAATTTATCCGCCTATTTAGACCATTTTCGAGATCGATCTAAATAGCAGACGGCAAGGTAATGCGAAAGGTGGAACCAAGCCCTGGCTTGCTTTCCACCGCGATGACGCCGCCTTGCAACTCCACCAGTTCCTTGCAGAGCTGCAGGCCCAGGCCGGTGCCCTTTTCACCTTCGGTGCCGGCGGTCGAGGCGCCGGTTTCGAATTCAAACAGTTTGCTCAGGCGTTCCGGCGATATGCCGATGCCACTGTCGCGAACGGCAATGATGATTTTACCATCCTGTCGGTTGGCCTCTACCCAGACGTCGCCGCCCTTCTTGGTGAATTTTATCGCATTGGCGACCAGATTGCGCAGTACGGTTTCGACCATCTGAGGGTCCGCCAGGGCCGTCAGCAGGGCGCTTTCCCGGCGTTCGGCGGTAATCTGTTTGTTGGCCGCTCCGGTGGCGTTGAAGGCCAACGCCTTGTCAATGGCGCTGGCCACATCAAAGGGGCGCGGCTCGCTTTGCAGCCCGCCCATTTGCAGGCGCGACCAAGCCAACAGGGTTTCGAGCAAGCCGTTGGCCTGGCGCGCGGACTCATGCATCATTCCCGCATATTCAGCGATTTCTTCCGGGCGCAGGGTGGCGGCGTGATCGCTGAGAATTTCGGAAAAGCCGAGCAGGCTGTTGAATGGCGTGCGCAGGTCATGGGCGATGATGGAGAACAGGCGGTTTTTTTGCCCGTCGAGGCGCTCCAGTTCGTCCCGCTGTTTGGCGAGGTCCCGTTCCGCCCGCATATGCTGGCCAATGTCACAGGCAACGCCCGAAACACCTGTGATGGCGCCATTATCGTCGAACATTGGCGACATGCTCAAAGTTATCGAAATGGTATGGCCATCCTTGTGAGTGCGTTGCGCGACCTGCTGCAGTACCCGCTCGCCGCCTAACACCTTCCGCCATAAAGTTTCCTGGTTCTCGGCCTGTGCCGGATTGCCAGACAGCAACTGGAATGGCTGGCCGACCGCTTCCTCGGCCGCATAGCCGTAAAGCTGTTCCGCGCCTGCATTCCAGGACGTAATGATGCCCTTTGGCGAGAGGCTTAGTATCGATGCTTCGGATGACGAGACAATCGCCGCCAATTCCTTGGTCGCGCGCTCCGCCTGTCGTTGGGCCGTGATATCCCGAGTGATGGAAATGCACCCTCCATTGGGATGGCGAAAGCCCTTGATTTCCAGTATTCGCCCGTCGTGCAGGGCATGTTCGACGGCCATGTCCCCTGCGGCCACTTGTCCAAGCCGCTGGTTGGTCAACGCCTCGACCTCGCCTTCACCATAAAAGCCATTGGCCGCCAGATGCCTGATCAGGCCGCTGATTGGCATCCCGGCTTGTAACATTCCGGGTGGAATCTGCAGAATTTCGACGCCGGTTTTGTTCCAGGCCGTCAGCCGAAAATCTTCATCGAAGACCATGACGCCCATGGGCAGGTAATCCAGGCTCTGTTCCAGGGTAACCGGCGGGTTAAAAGCCCTCGTGTCGCGCGGCGAATTGATGCCCTCGGCGATATTCTTGGCCGCTCCACCTGCCGAATGGTTCATATCATCATCCTAAATATCTTAGCCATGGTCCGGGCAGCCCAAACAGGATCAGGCCCTCTGCAATCCAAATGCATCACGATCGCACCTTGCCGAATTCTTAATATGCGGAAAGAATGGTTAACGAGTGGTTACCAAACGCCGGCCAATCGTAAAATCAAGGTTGGTTTGCTGCGGCCAAGATGATCGCGAATGTGGCGTGCGAACGGGCGCGTGAACTTCGTGAATGTCTCGGAACAGAAGGAAGGACGGCCATGATTAAGGCCATTACCTGCATCAAACGAAAGCCCGGCATGACGGTCGAGGACTTTCAAGCCTATTGGCGAGGCGAACATGCGGCGGTGGTAACCCAACTGCCCAGTATTCGCCGCTACATTCAATCCCACGCCCTGTTGGGCGGCTACCGCAAGGGCGAATTGCCCTATGACGGCATAGCCGAAATCTGGGTCGATGACGTGGCTGCGCTGCGGACCATGGCGGGGACGGAAGCCTATGCGGCTGTGCAGGCCGACGAAGAGAATTTCATTGACCGGTCAAAAATGGCCCTGCTCCTGACCCAGGAGCATGTCATCAAGGACGGCCCCATTCCTGATGGCGCGGTGAAGAATATCGAATTCGTACCGCGCAAAACGGGCATGGATGTGGCGGCCTTCCAGGCTTATTGGCGTGACGTCCACGGCCCCATCGCGGCAAGGATCGAGGTCATTCGCCGTTATGTGCAAAGCCATGTCTTGTTGGGCGGCTATCGCGATGGCCGGGAACCGCCCATTGATGGCTGCGCCATCACCTGGTTCGATTCCGTGGCGGCGATGCGGCAGTCGGCGCAAAGCGAAGCCTATGACCGCACCCGCGAGGACGAACCGAATTTCTTGAATACAAAGACCGAAATCGACTTCATCATCACCACCGAACACGTCATCGTGGCCTGAGCCAGGGGAGTGGCGAACCGTGATGCGCAGGGATGTTGAAAAGATACGGCAGTTGCGGGCGGCGGTGCTGGATGCGGCCCGGCCGGAGGCGGTAGCGAAACGGCGCAAGACGGGCCATTGGACCGCGCGGGAGCAGCTCGACGGCTTCCTGGATCCCGGCAGTTTTGCCGAATATGGCGCCCTGTCGCGACCCGTGCGCGATGACATGCACGGCGCCGCCGACGGCTTGGTTATGGGCACCGGCCAGGTAGACGGCCAAGCCTGCGCCGTCATGGCCTATGACTATACGGTCTACGCCGGCACCCAAAGCGTGATCAATCATAAAAAGCACGATCGTATATTCGAGCTGGCGGAACGTCTGCGCCTGCCCCTGATTTGCTGGCTGGAAGGTGGCGGCGCCCGGCCCCACGACCTGACCGCAGGCAGCGGCCTGGGTCTGGATCTGACGACCTTCATGGCCTTTGCCCGGCTATCGGGCCATGCGCCCCTGGTGGGCATCGTGACGGGACGCTGTTTCGCGGGCAATGCAAATTTGGCCGGTATGTGCGACGTCCTGATCGCCACCCCAAAGGCCAACATCGGCATGGCAGGCCCGCCCCTGGTGGAAGCGGCCCTGGGCGAAAGCTTCACGCCGGAACAGATTGGACCCGTGGCTGTGCAGGAACCCAACGGCGTCATCGACCTGCTGGCGGCGGACGAAGGGGAAGCCATTGCCCTGGCAAAGCAATATCTGAGCTATTTTCGCCCTCCGTCCGGTACCCGGGAAGCCGCCTCATACGAGGCGCCGGACGGGGCCGCCCTGCGTGACCTGATCCCGGACAATCCGCGCCGGGCCTACAACGTGCGCAAGGTGATCGAGGGCATCGCCGATCTGGGTTCGGCGCTGGAATTGCGGGCCAAATTTGGCCGCGCCATCGTCACCTCGCTGGCGCGCATTGAAGGCCATCCGGTGGGCGTCATCGCCAATCAACCGATGTTTCTGGCCGGCGCCATCGACAGCCCGGCGTCAGACAAGGCGGCCCGTTTCATCCAACTTTGCGATGCCTATGATATCCCCATGCTGTTCCTATGCGATACGCCGGGCCTGATGGTTGGGCCGGAGATTGAGAAAACCGCCCTGGTCCGCCATTCGGGCCGTCTGTTGATCAACCTGGCCTCGGCCACGGTGCCCTTCATGACTGTCATCCTGCGCAAGGCCTATGGTCTGGGCGGCTATGTCATGGGCATGCGCGGCCTTGATCCGGCCCTGTGCGTTGGCTGGCCAACGGCGGAATTCGGCGGCATGGGCCTGGAAGGCGCGGTCAACATCACCCACCGGGCCGAATTGGCGGCGGCGCCCGACGAAGCCGCACGGGCGGAGATCCATGCCCAGGCCACGGCCGAGCTGAAGCGCAGGAATACGGCGATCGAGATTGCCGCAAAGTTTGAGATCGATGATATAATCGATCCGGCGGATACCCGCTATTTTCTGGCCCGGACGCTGCAAGCCATGCCAACACCGCCCGTCCGAAACGGGCGGAAAAGAGCCATCGACGCCTGGTGAGAAACCAATAGCCTATGAGGATCAGGTCATGAGCATTACCTTTCGGCCCATCAATGCGGCCATTGGCTTCGCCGCCGAAGTGTCTGGTATCGATCTGCGGCAGCCCTTGGACCACGGCGGCTTTCTGCCGATCCGCGATGGCCTGGATCAATATGCCGTACTGGTTTTCCATGACCAGGATCTGGATGAAGAAAGCCAGATTGCATTTTCCCGCCATTTTGGCGAGCTGGAAATCTCGATCCGCCGCCACCGGCCCCGAGCTGTTGCCCATGATGAAATCTCGGACATCACCAATGTGGCCCCGGATGGCAGCATCTACCCCATGGATAGCGAACATATGTCCTATAATCTGGGCAATCAGCTCTGGCATGCGGATTCATCCTTCAAGAAGGTACCCGCCCTGGTCTCGCTGTTGCATGCCCGCGAAGTCCCGCCCCAGGGCGGCGCGACCGAGTTCGCCGATCAGCGCGCGGCCTGGGATGCGCTTTCAGCGGAGATGCAGGCCCGGATCGACGGCATGGTCGGTGAGCACAGCCTGGCCCATTCCCGCGCGGCCATGGGCTATGACGCCAAGGAGAAATTTCTGGCTGCGGAAAAGGCGGAAGTACCGCCCGTG
>JAQBYC010000150.1 GCA_027623205.1 Pseudomonadota bacterium
ACGGCGGGGGGGACGGACGGGACGGGCGCGGCCTTCGCCGCCGATTTGACGGATAACGAAAAGAACGAACTGGCGCTGCGGATCTTCGCCGATCTGGAAGCCGCCAATTTCACCGTCGACAAGTTCGAGATCAGCCGGCGCAAGGCGACGGTCTTCGTCACGCCGACGAAATTCCGGGAACCCGCCCGCAACGTCGGCCGGGCCAGCCGGGTGATCGCCAATCATGCCCCGGACAGCGTCGAGGAAATCGAGGTTGTCACCATGAACGCGGGACTGGAAACCGCCCGCGTCAAGATCCTGCGCAAGGATCTGGAAGCGGCCGCGCAGCGGCGCGGCAGCCCCGAGGAAATCTGGGCCCGGGCAAGCCTCTCCGGGCCGCGGCCATCGCCGCCCTTCGGCGCCGGCCTGCCCGACGATGCCACCGCGATCACCAATCCCCGCCGCTACCCGACCCTGGGCTGGGATGTCCGGCCAGCCCTGCGCAGCCATATCGGCGGCCCCGACGCGATTTATCTGTATCAGATCTGGCTCGCCCTGAGCGGTTCGGCGGAGCTCTACCGGGGGCTTTCCGTCGACGCCACCGTCGGCAAGAATATCAAGTCCACCCTGGATAAAATCACCCTGGATTCGGACAGCCAGCTACCCCACGTGCGCAGCGACATCAAACTGTATAATCAGCAGGGCAAGGACGGCAACATCCTGCGGCTGCAGGCCGACTACCTCTTCCAGCCCGCCGAAGACATCTTCGCCCGGGTCTCCGCCGGCCTGTTCGAACAGATGTTCGGCGGCGTCGGCGGCGAAATACTGTACCGCCCCTACGGCTCGCGCCTGGCGCTCGGCATCGACCTCAACCGGGTCCGCCAACGGGATTACGATCAACGGCTGGATTTCCTGAACTATGAAGTCACCACCGGCCACCTGAATGTCTATTACAAGCTGCCGTTCATGGGCCTGTTGGGGGAAATCCACGCCGGGCAGTTCCTGGCCGGCGACCGGGGCAGCCAGTTCGCCGTGACCCGGGAGTTCGAATCCGGCGTCGCGGTCGGCGCCTGGGCCACCTTCACCAACGTATCGGCGGCGGAATTCGGCGAAGGCAGCTTCGACAAGGGCATCTACATTCAGATCCCCTTCGAGGCCTTCCTGACAACCTCCTCCCTGCGCGGCGGCTCGCTAGCGTTCCGCCCGCTGACCCGCGATGGCGGCCAGATGCTGGCCATGCAGCGCCGCGTCTACGGCATGGTCGAGGGCGGCAATCTCGACAACGTCATGCACAGATGGGACCGCCTCATGGATTAACACCGGTGCAACGCCAGCAGAGGCCCGGAATTGCTCTAGGCTTCAGGTTTTGTCTTGAATTTTAGCCCAGCTATCGCGCAACCCAAGAGTCCGATTGAAGACCAGGGCGCCAGATTCGGATGCCGATGGAGATGCCGGGCGGCTACCCTGGTCACGGCAGAAATAGCCCAAGCGTTCGAACTGCACCGTTTGCCCCGGTGGCATCACGGCCAGATCGGGTTCCAACCATGCCTGGGCTATGACTTCCAATGAATTTGGGTTCAGATCGGCAACAAAGTCATCACCACCTGGCGGTTCTTCGCTGTTGAACAGGTTATCATACAGGCGCACTTCCGCTGCTACCGCATGGGCGGTCGACAGCCAATGGATGGTGCCTTTGACCTTCCGGCCGTCAGGGGCGTTGCCGCCCCTCGTCGCAGGATCATAGGTACAGCGCAATTCCACCACCTCGCCGCCAACGTCCTTGATGACCTCCTGGCAAGTGATGAAATAGGCGTAGCGCAAGCGCACTTCCCGGCCTGGCCCTAAGCGGAAAAATTTCTTCGGCGGATCCACCATGAAGTCGTCCCGCTCAATATACAGTTCCCGAGAAAACGGCAGGTCACGATTGCCCATATCCGTATTGCCCGGATGGTTCTGGGCGGTCAGCATTTCGCTTTCGCCTTCTGGATAATTCTCGATCACCACCTTCAAGGGGCGCAAGACAGCCATGCGGCGCGGCGCTTCGAGGTTCAATAATTCACGGATACAATGTTCGAACATGGCCATTTCCACTAGGCCGTCGCTTTTGTTGATAGCGAGGCGTGAAATAAAATCCCGCACAGCCGCCGCCGGCACGCCGCGCCGCCGCAATCCCGACAAGGTAGGCAGGCGCGGATCGTCCCAACCATTCACGCAGCCTTCCGTTACCAATTGCGTCAGGCGCCGTTTGGACAGCGCCGTATGCGAGAGGTTGAGGCGGGAAAATTCATATTGCCGGGGCCGCGCCGGCACATCGAGGTTTTCCAGCAGCCAATCATACAGGGGCCGATGATCGGCAAATTCCAAGGTACAGAGGGAATGGGTGATGCCCTCGATGGCGTCCGACTGACCATGGGCGAAGTCATAATTAGGATAAATACTCCATTCCTGACCGGTACGCGGATGCTCGGCGTGCAGAATGCGGTACAGCACCGGGTCACGCAGGTTCATATTTCCCGCTGCCATGTCGATCTTGGCGCGCAACACGCAGGCGCCATCGGTAAATTCGCCAGCCCGCATGCGGCGGAACAGATCCAAATTTTCAGCCACCCCCCGATCCCGGTAGGGGCTGTTGCGGCCCGCCTCGGTCACGGTACCGCGGTAGGCACGCATCTCCTCCACCGGCAGATCATCCACATACGCCTTACCCGCCGCAATCAGCTCCTCCGCCCATCGATAAAGCTGTTCGAAATAATCGGAGGCAAAATGCAAGTGTTCGCCCCAATCGAAGCCCAGCCAGCGCACATCATGCTTGATCGCCTCGATGAATTCCTGTTCTTCCCGAATCGGATTGGTGTCATCGAAGCGTAAATGACACCGACCGCCGAACTCCTGCGCAACGCCGAAATTGAGACAGATTGATTTAGCGTGGCCAATATGCAGATAGCCATTGGGTTCGGGCGGGAAACGGGTAACCACACCTTGATGCCGACCGGCCGCCAGATCATCGCGCACGGTATCGCGGATGAAATCACTGCCGCCCGTCTCGACTACCCCTGCCTTGTCCATCACCGTGTTACTCATCCAATGCCGTCCACATCCAAGCCACATGATCCGGCCCCTTCTGACAGAAAGTCTCCGCCCTGCCAAGCAACTCCATGGAACGAAGCACCTCCGGACATCGTAGCGGCGTTTGATCTGTATCTTCCGTACCCCCCTTTGCCAAACTGCGGTATTGCCCCGCTTGCCCAAATTCCGCATGGCGCGGCGCGACGCGCCTGCCCGAATGGCTGGTGGACGTCATCGAATGACCCTGTATTGTCTTAATCCGATTTCGTCCCAGCGCGGCCTGTCGTGCTGCGGTCCGCAAAAAGGAGCTGATCATAATGAGCTGGATGGAAACCTGCCGCGGCGTTGTCTACCCTTGGCATTGCGATCACCTTGGCCACATGAATGTGCAGCATTACGTCGGACATTTCGACATTGCCGCCTTTCATTTTTTGGTCGAACTGGGTTTCAAGGCAGACGGCAAACAAGATCAGGGAATTTCCCTGGTAGATGCCCAGCACACCATCCAGTTCAAGAACGAGCAGCGGGTGGGCGCCCTTTTCAAGATCGAGAGCGCGCTTTTAAAGGTGGGCAATAAATCCGTCACCATGATGCATCGTCTGCGCAACATCGAAACCGGACTGATCGGCGCCACAACGGAAATTGTCTGTGTCTGTTTTGATCTCTCCACCCGCTCGGCCATCCCCATCCCCGACGATATCCGCAAAATGCTACAAGGCCATATCATGAACTCCGCAGCAGACTCGTGAGGACTCAGGATGCCAAGCGCTTGGTCATGAAGATGCGTTCATAACCGTTCTCCACGCCCTGGCCTGTGATCACCCAGTCCTTGGCCTGATACAGAGCCACGTTCTCGGCCATGGTGACATGGGTATAGAGGCGCAGTTCGGAAAAACCCTGGCGGGCGGCCTCTGTATCCGCCAACGCTAGCAGCTCGCCGCACAGACCCTGGCCGCGGTGCACAGGATGCACCGCGATGTTGTCCAGCAACAGATGATCGTCCCGTTCCATCAACACCAGCACACCCACGATCCGGTCCTGGATCAGCGATAGCCAAACCTGATGTGCCGCGATGACCTGGGCATAATTCCGCAACATCGGACCTGGCGGACGCCGCATGCGCGTCAGGTGCATCCGGTAGGCGGCCTGGACACACGCCGCTACGTCGTCTGCATCGCTGGCGGTGGCGCGCCGAATTTTTGAGATCGGCTGCATGGCGACGGCCTCGAATAGTGTAGGATGCGCCCAGCCAAGTTAAACGAATGGGAGGGCGGCATGCCAGAAGACATTAGCTGGGTCGAGACGCGCGGCCGGGTCAAGCAATTCATTGAAGACGTGGTCTATCCACTCGAGGACGGCTTCGACAAGGATACCGCCGAAAGCCAGGCAGCTCTGAAAGCTGTACAGCAAAAGGCCAAGGATGCGGGCCTGTGGGCCCTGGGCCATCCAAAGGACATTGGCGGCCAGGGCATGCCCTTTATGGATTATGTGTATGTGAACGAGGTTATCGGCCGTTCGCACCTGGGCTCTGTCGCGGTGGGCTCCAATACGCTGCAGGATTCCATCATGCTGCGCCTTTATGCCTCGCCCGAATGGCGAAAGAACTACATGGAACCCCTGGTCGCTGGTGAATTCTATCAGAGTTTTGCCATGACCGAGCCAGAGGTAGCCTCCTCTGACCCGACGGGAATCCAGACTTCGGCTGTATTGGACGGCAATCATTGGGTGATAAACGGCCATAAATGGTTTACCTCGGGCGCCGACCGGGCCAAATACACCACGGTGATGGTGAAGACGGAGCCAGATGCGCCCAGCCATGAAGCTTTTTCAATGATCATCGTCCCAACCGACAACCCCGGCTACAATATACAGCGGGATATCCGCGCGATGGGCATGCTGGGCGGCCATATGGAGGTGAAATACGAAAACTGCCGCGTGCCCGCGACCAATATGCTGGGCGAACGGGGCGAGGGCTTCAAAGTCGCCCAGGAACGTCTCGGCCCGGGCCGTATATTTCACGCCATGCGTTGGTTGGGCCAGGCGCAACGCGCCTTCGATATTATGTGCGAACGTCTGAACAGCCGAAAAATTCGCGGCGAGAAGCTGGGCGACAAACAACTGATGCAGGCCTTCGTATTCGAAAGCGCGGCAGAAATACAACAAAGCCGCCTCATGACGCTGGATGCGGCTCGCAAGATGGACGCCGGTGATCAAGCGCGGGTGGAGATTTCACTCATCAAGGTGACCGGCGCCCGTATGCTGCATAATGTCATCGATCGCGCCATTCAGGTTCTGGGCGCCAGGGGCGTAACCGACGATACGCCTTTGGAGAGAATGTATCGCATGGCTCGGTTCGCCCGTCTGGTGGACGGTGCCGACGAGGTACATATTTACCGCACCGGCCGGCGTATACTGCGCGCCTTCGAGCGTGGCGAGGGTTACGATTTCGGCGAACGGGAAGGCAATATGAGCCACCAGTCCCGCCGTGCCGAGACCTAGAGAAGGTTTGGATTTACTGGAGTCGCGAACAGGATTTATGAAATTGGTGTAATTGCTCCGTGCCGGAGATTTTGAGCGCATTCGGGTCAACCGTGCCCTCGCAAACAGGAGCGCCGGTGGCGCGGCTATACGAAGACTGCCGGAAATGGCTTAGATGTCGGCCTGGAGCAAATCCTCGATAAAATCCAGGCGGTCCTTGCCCCAGAACATCTCATCGCCGATAAAAAACATCGGTGCGCCAAAGACATTGCGCGCAATGCCCTCGTTCGTAACCCGGACCACCTCGTCACGGGAGCCCGGTTGATCAACTTGTGCCAGAAAGTCGTCGCCATCCGCGCCGAGCTGGCCGACGATCCGCGCCAGAACCTCGGCCTCGGCAATATTCTCGTCGCGGACCCAGTAAGCCGACATCACGGCCTGAATATAGGTTTCCTCCAGGTTCTGTGCCCGCATCACGACGCTACCGCGCAAGGCCAGGCTGGTTTTGATAGGAAAGGTCGTGGGCCGATTAAACGGCAGCCCCGTGCGCTGGGACCAACGTTGATGATCCTTGAACAAATACTCCAATTTGCCCGGCGGGTGATCGCGATTGACCGAATGGTCGCGCAGGCGAAAGGCATGCCCCAGATAAAACGGCTTCCATACCAGACTGGCCCCCATCCGCCGACAAAGCGCCGGCGCCAGAAACGCAGCAAAATAGGCGTTTGTGCTGGAAAAGTCGTAGTACATCTCGAGGCTTTTGCCTGCCATTGCCGTACCAAATCGCTCTCCGCCGGTCGCCGTCTACCGGCCGCATTTCCCGGGTCACCCTGATGGGTGGCGGAAGCAACATCATAGCACCGCCGAGAGTATCCATGGCAGAGATCTTTCGCCGGCCGCCGGCCGCTAGCCGAACAGGGCCAAAATAGACTGCGGTCCGGAGTTCGCGATCGAAAGCGCCTGCACGCCCAGTTGCTGCTTAATCTGCAAAGACTGCAACTTGGCGCTTTCCTCCGCCAGATCCGCGTCGACGAGAGAGCCCACGCCGGCGCGCAGAATATCCGTCAGCTTAGTGGTAAATTCTGATTGCACTTCGATCCGCTTGGCGACGGAACCCAGGGCAGCCAGCTTGTCCGAAACACTGGTGATCGCGGTGTTGATGGCGGTTAGGGCCGTCGCCGCGCCGGCCGAGGTATTCAGCACCTGGCTATGGATCGACAGCGTCGTGGAATCCAGCTTCTGGGCCGAGACTGAAATCGTGGAACCCTCGACGGTACTCAATACCGAGGTTCCCGTGGCGCTGCCTTCCACCAGGTTGGTACCATTGAATTCCGCTGTGGCCACGATGGTCTGGATCTGATCACGTAGCGACACAAAGTCATTGTGCAGAGCCGTTCGAGACGCCGAGTCTAGGCCGGCCTGATTGGCCTGAACGACCTTTGCCTTCATTTCCGTCAATAGGTCGGAAATCGCTTTGCCCGCCGTGATCGCCGTGTTCAAAGTTGCTTCGCCATTGGCCAAAGCAGTCTTCACCGCGCCCATACCCACAATATCACCGCGCATATTCTGTGCGATAGCATAGGTGGAGGCATCATCCTTCGGACCATTGACACGCAGACCCGTGGTTATAGCCAATTGGGTCTTTTCCATGTTGTTGTTGGTGATGTTCAAATGTTGCAGCGCGATCATCGCGCCGACGTTTGTGTTTACCGAAAGAACCATCTCGTAATCCTCCTGAGTCGTGGATTTGCTCGCAAACTAATGCGGGAGCGTTTTGCACCTAGCCAAAGGTCTGCAAGAGGCATGCCAGTTCAATTTTTCAAAAAAACTCATCGTAACTTATTGATTTTGTGTCATTTTTTTATATACTAGGCGTATTGTTGAAACTTGCTCTACTGGGCAGATTTGACCAGATAGGCATTTTATTCTTGGTCAATTCAGGTTGTTTTCGAGTTCGGCTTAGCCACTCACCCTGCCGTCCCGCAAGACACTCGGGGAACCCAAGAACCGTGCTTTCGCCGTTCGCTGGATGTTTTTGCATACAGCCGCGCGGGTGACACGGTGTCCTGATGGCGCCCGCATGAATGTGGAATTCCGATTGCGTAAAATGACAATGCGCCGGCCGCGGCGCCAAAGCATCCAACGGTCTTAAAACAGATCTTGAATTTGATACAGGCCCCCGAAGGGGCGTTGCGGCGAGGCAAAACAGGCAATGGCAGATTTTTGCCACGCACAGCGACGTTGTCCATAAGTCATTGGAATTATTATTAGCAAGGGGCCGGGGTAGCGCCGCAATATGCGGCGCACCCCGTGTCCCCCTACTAACCGAACAAGGACAGAATCGCTTGCGGGCCTGCGTTCGCGATCGACAGCGCCTGAACGCCCAGCTGTTGCTTGATTTGCAACGACTGCAGCATGGCACTCTCTTCCGCCAAATCCGCATCGACCAAGGTCCCCACGCCAGCTCTCAGAATATCCGTGAGCTTGGTGGTGAAGTCGCCTTGCACTTCGATCCGCTTGGCCACCGAACCCAAAGCCGCGAGTTTGTCCGAAACGGAAACAATCGCCGAATCGATCGCGGTCAGTGCGGTCGCCGCACCAGCCGAAGTGTTCAACACCTGGGTCTGGATCGCCAACGTTGTGGCATCCATCTTTTGTGCGGATACCGTAATCGTCGAACCATCGACCGTGCTCAAGACCGAAGTCGTAGTCGCACTGCCGTTCACCAGGTTGGTTCCATTGAACTCGGCGGTGGCCACGATTGTCGAGATCTGGTCGCGCAACGACACAAAATCATTGTGCAACGAGGTCCGCGACGCGGAATCGAGACCGGCCTGGTTCGCCTGAACCACCTTGGCCTTCATCTCCGTCAACATGTCAGAAATTGACTGACCGGCGGTAATCGCCGTGTTGACGGTCGCCTCGCCATTGGCCAGAGCGGTCTTCACCGCGCCGAGGCCCGAGATGTCACCGCGCATATTTTGTGCGATGGCATAAGACGAAGCGTCCTGTTTCGGACCACTGACCCGAAGGCCGGTGGTAATAGCTAACTGCGTCCTCTCCATCGTCATGTTGGTCTTGTTGAGATTCTGCAGTGCCAGCATTGCGCCGACGTTTGTATTTACTGATAGAGGCATATCTACCATCCTTTATTCTAGGTACACCCGCTTCTGCGGACCGGCGCGTTTTGCGCCCACCACAAACAACGCAAGAAGCATGCCAACCGTACATTGACAAAAACACCCGCAATCTATTGTTTTAAAAAGTTTTTTTTCTGCTGCTTTGGACGTAAAATTAGCCAGCCAGGAAAATTTTACCGCCTGGGTAATATCTCCGTAGCGAAATTCGACATTGGTTGCCTTTCCATGGAAACTGGTAAAGATTGACCCCGTTGGACAAACCAATGGGGTACTGGAATGAAGCAGAATTGGGGAGCTAGGTGACAGGACCATTGACCGGTTACAAGGTGATCGACTTGACGACCATGATTGCCGGTCCCTTCGCCACCATGTTGCTGGGGGACCAGGGGGCGGATATCATCAAGGTTGAAATTCGCGGGCGTGGCGATCACGTGCGTGCGACCGCCAACCAGCAGGGTGGGTTTTCCGCCAGTTTTTTGAACAATAACCGCAACAAGCGTTCCATCACACTGGATTTAAAACGGCCCGAGGGGCGCGACCTGCTGTATCGCCTGGCGGCTGCCGCCGACGTCCTGGTGCAGAATTTCCGCCCCGGTGTGGTCGAACGCCTGGGCATCGGCGAGGCCGATGTCCGCCCCCATGCGCCCAAACTGATCTATGTCTCCATGTCGGGATTTGGCGCCAAGGGGCCCTATGTGCACAAGCCGGTCTATGATCCGATTGTCCAGGCGGTTTCCGGCCTGGCCTCGGTTCAGGGCGGCGCCGACGACTTGCGGCCGAGATTGGTGCGCACCATCGTGCCGGACAAGGTGACCGCACTGACGGCCAGTCAGGCCATTACCGCGGCGCTGCTGGCACGGGAACGCACGGGTCAAGGGCAACATGTGACTTTGTCCATGCTGGACGCCATGTTGCAATTCCTATGGTCGTCGGATATGGGCGGGCAAACCTTTATCGGCCGAACGGTGCCGCAACGGCGGGCCACGGCGTTCAACGATCTGATCTACAGTACAGCGGATGGCCATATGGCCGTGTCCGTCATGACGGATGCTCAATGGGCCGGCCTGACCCGGGCCCTGGAACGGCCCGAATGGCTGGAGGACCCGCGCTTCAGCAATCCCGCCCTTCGGGACCAAAACTTTGATGACCGGGTAGCCCTGACCCAAAGCGTACTGGATACCAATACCAACGCCCACTGGCTGCAGCGCCTTGATGCCGAAGGCGTGGCCTGCGCCCCGGTTCTGACCCGCAGCGAATTGATCGAGCATCCACAGGTTCAGGCCAGCGAAATGATCCTGCAGGGCGAACATCCTGTCGCCGGACCCATACGCCAGGCCCGCCATGCGGCCCAATTCGGCGCGACGCCAGCCACGATCCGCACGCCGGCGCCGGCTCTCGGCCAGCAAACCGACGAAATTCTGGCGGAATTGGGCCTTGGCGCATCTGAAATAGCCGACCTGCGCGCCGCAGGGATCGCAGGCGAGGTCCATTAGACCATTTTCGATATTCATCGAGTCGCCGAGCCGCCCGCTCCCCCTCCCGACCACCCACAGGATTATGATCAATGGGT
>JAQBYC010000151.1 GCA_027623205.1 Pseudomonadota bacterium
CGGACATTTAATGTGCTACAAAAACCGGACATCTGTATGTGTCATTGACAGAGCGGCGGCACAAGAGCTGAGGCGCGGGGTGGAGGTGGTGGGGCAAGGCGTGCCATTATGCGCCCTGGCAATGCAGGAGGATGGCTTATGAAATTCGGTGTTCACATTCCCCAGATCGGGCGCAAAGCGGGACCGGAGGCGGTGCGCCGTGGTGCGCGCCAGGCCGAAGATCTGGGCTTCGACAGCATCTGGGTCAACGACCATCTGGCGATTCCCCATGATGCGCCCTATCCACCCTCGGCCAGTTTCTACGAGCCACTGATCACGCTGACCTGGGCGGCGGCGGCGACCAGCCGGGTGAATTTGGGCACCTCGGTCCTGGTGCTGCCCCTGCGCACCCCGGTGCATCTGGCCAAGGAACTCGCCACCCTGGATCTGTTGAGTGAAGGGCGTTTGATCCTGGGTACCGGTGTGGGCTGGATGGCCGGCGAGTTCGATGCCATGGGTGTCCCCTTTGGCGATCGGGGCGCGCGGACCGACGATATCATCAATATTCTGCGGGCCTGCTGGAGTGAGGATCCCATTTCCTACGAACCACAGGTGGTGGGCGCCACCTTGCAGGGCATCCGCACACTGCCCCAGCCAGGCCGCCAAATCCCCATCTGGATCGGCGGCAATTCTCCCCCTGCGCTACGCCGGGCCAAGGCTCTGGGTGACGGCTGGCACGGCACCCGCGTATCGCCCGAGGATGCCGCATCCGTAGCGGCCGACCTGCGCGCCGCGCGGGGTCCCGATTTCGCCACCTCGATGCGTCTGTTCTGGGATCCGTTGGAAGACGACCATGACGAGTTGAAAGCCCTGACCGAAGGATATGCCAAGGCCGGTATCGACGCCCTGATTTTGGAGCCGCGGCAACGCGGCCTGGAAGATTGGCTGCGGGCGGTGGAGGGCCTTTGGGCCCTGGTGGAGCCCTGGCGCGAGTAGCGGCGCGTGCCATGGCCATACCCTTGACCGTGATAGGTGGTTTTCTCGGCGCCGGCAAGACAACCCTGTTGAATAATCTGCTGGCCCAGGATACGGGACTGCGCTTTGCCGTTGTGATCAACGATTTTGGCGATCTGGCGGTGGACGGCGATCTGCTGGCGGCCCATGGCGGCGACACGGTTACCCTGGCCAACGGCTGTATCTGTTGCACCATGGGGGATGATTTGCTGCTGGCGCTGATGAAGCTGGTGCGCCGGCCCGATCCACCGGAGCACATTCTGGTGGAGGCCAGCGGCGTCGCTGATCCCCAGCCCATCGCCGATCTTGCCGTGTTGCATCCCGGCCTGAGCCGGGATGCCGTGGTGGTATTGGCCGATGCTGAATTGGTTGAGGAAACGGCGGCGGATCAATATGTCGGCGACACCATCCGCCGCCAGTTGGCCGCGGCCGACTTGGTTGTTCTGAACAAATGCGACTTACTGGACGACTACGACCAGAACGAGGTGCGCCAATGGCTGGTGGCGCAGGCGCCCGACGCAGTTGTTGTAAATGCACGCCAGGCTCGGGTGCCAGCGAATTTGCTGCTGGGTGCCGGATTGAGAGCAGAGAACCCCACCGCGGCGCACGATCATAGTTACCGTGATCATGAAGACGCCCTCCGCTCGGTTTCCATGACCTTGCCCGGGCCCTTGGACAAGAGCGCATTTCTGGAGTTCGTGGCCAACGTGCCCAAATCGGTCTTGCGGGCAAAAGGAACCATCCGCCTGGCTGGCCAACCGGGCCACTGGGTCTTTCAATTGGTGGGCCGGCGCCATGAACTAAGAGCCGCCGAGAAGGCGCCAGCCTTGGATAAGCTGGTTTTTCTGGGCACTCCCGAGATGCCGGACGATGCGGCGTTGCGTGCTTTGCTTGAAGATACGCTACGTAAATAGGTGGTCGGGCAGCATCATGCAGGCGGCAAGCAAAAGCATCGCCATGCCGCCCAGGCGGCCGAATAGATCGCCCCGGGGCACAATTTTTTCCCCCAGCACCAGCATCGCGATCAGGGCGATCCAGAACAGGTTCATGACGCCGCCGACGAACAGCAAGGGCATCAGCAGCCAGCAGCAGCCGACGCAGTAGGCGCCGTGAGAGAGGCCCATTTTCAAGGCGCCCAAATCACCGCCCTGCCAACGGGTCATCAAAAAGCTCAGGGGCGAGCGGCATTTTACCAGGCAGGCCTGTTTCAGGGGCGATAGCTGATAGGCGCCGCAGGCCAGCAACAGCCCGACGGTCAGGAAACGGCTGGTCCCCACCATCATGGGCGAGAGCAGGGCAGCCTCGGTCAGAGCCCATTGCGCCAAGGCAGCCAGCAGGCTGAATCCGCCCCAGATGAGAAGATAGGCCGTGGTGAACAGGGCGATGCGGCGGCCCGGATTTTCCCCCGCCGCCTGCTTGCGGGTCACCGTGGCGAACAGCAGAATCATCGGCGCCGCGCTGGGCACCATCATGCCCACCATCATGACCCACCACATCACCAGCATTAGGGCAAAAGTCGTCGGGGACCATTGAACCATGGTTGCCGTCATGGCGCCTATTGGGCTTGGCGTCATCTTTCCGATGCCCCCCAGGCTCATGTCGCCTTGGGCCATGTCCATGGCGACGACGGCCAGATAGATCCATGACAGGACGGTTAAGGCAGCCAGGGCAATGACCACCAGGGCCCGATCGCGCCGTAGAATGCGTTCCATACCGATCACCTTGATATACCAATGCGCCCCATCATAAATGGTATCTGACAGGTTGGCGCACAGGCCGCTTATGGCTTCCGTCTTTCCACCAGCAGGTTGCCGTAGTTGCCCAGCAGGATCAGGGCGCCGCCGGCGAAAACCCAAAGCTCCAAGGGCTCGCCATACATCAAGATGCCGACCACGGCGATGATGGGCAGGCGCAGAAAATCCAGGGGCGCCACGACAATGGCATCGGCCAGGCTGAAGGCGCGCACGATACAGAAATGGGCCGTGAAGCCCAGGATTGCGACCAGGATCAGCCACAGGCCCGTCACCAGGGACGGCCAGTTTAAATTGTTGATCGCCAGCAACAGTCCCACCGGGGTTTGGATCAGGGCCATATAAAATATCACGGTCAAGGGCCGCTCCGTCACCGTCAGGCGCTTCGTGGCCATCAACGAGCCGGCAAAACCCATGGCGCCGATCAGCATAACGATGGCGCCCAGACTGATCTCCACCAAGCCGGGGCGCAGGACCACCAACACGCCGACAAAGCCCATGGCAATTGCGGCCAGGCGCATTTTGCTCAAACGTTCTCCCAGCAGCAGGGGCGCCAGGGCCGCGATCCACAGGGGTGTGGTGAATTCCAGGGCGAACAATTGCGCCAGGGGGATCAAGGCCAGGGCAAAAAACCAGCCGAACTGACCTACCAAATGGAACATGTTGCGGACAATATGCAAGCCGATCCGGCGGCTGTGAAACTGCCCAAGGCCGCCCTTGCTAAAGGCAGCGAACATCAGCACCAGACTGAATGAGATGGCGCTGCGGTAGAACATCAGCTGATAGACGTCCAGTTCCTTGAAAACCTCGCGTCCCGCCACGGCCATGGTGGAAAACGACACGACCGCGCCGAGCATCCACAGGGCCGCACCGAAAAGATCGGGGTCTGCCGCGGTGGCGGTATCCTGGGTCACAAGGACATGATTAGCGGGGTAAAATGGTGCTGCCCATCAAGGCCTGATCCACGGCGCGGGCACATTGCCGGCCTTCGCGGATCGCCCAGACCACCAGCGACTGTCCGCGGCGCATGTCGCCGGCGGCGAAAACGCCCTCGACCGACGTTTGATAGTCCAGGGTATCGGCCTTGACATTACCCCTGCCATCCAACGCAATGCCCAGATCCTCCAGCATCCCGGCCTTGGTTGGATGCACGAAGCCCATGGCAAGCAGGACCAGATCAGCCTTCATTTCGAAGGCGCTGTCAGGTATTTCGTTCATCGTCATGGCCCCGGCGGCGCCCTGGTCCCAGCTTACGCGCACCAGTTCCAATGCCTCGATCTTGCCATTGGCCGCGCGGACCTTTTTGGTCAGTACCGACCAATCCCGAACGCAGCCCTCGTCATGGGAACTCGAAGTGCGCAGTTTCATAGGCCAATGTGGCCAGGTCAACGCCTTGTCCTCTCGCTCGGGCGGTTTCGGCATAATCTCCAATTGTGTGATCGACGCCGCACCCTGGCGGTTGGCGGTGCCAACACAGTCCGAGCCGGTATCGCCGCCACCGATTACCACGACATGTTTGCCCGTGGCCAGAATTTCGGCGCTATCCCCGCCGGCTATGTTCAGCGGTTCCCCGGCCAGGCGCCGGTTCTGTTGGGTCAGGAAATCCATGGCAAAATGTACGCCGTCCAACTCCCGCCCCGGCACTGGCATATCGCGGGGATGTTCCGCGCCGCCGGTCAGCACCACTGCGTCGAATTTGTCCCTAATTTCCGAAATCGGGATGGCGCCGCCGATATGACTGTTGGCGCGGAACTCAACCCCTTCGGTCCGCATCTGCGCCATGCGCCGATCGATGAATTTCTTTTCCAGCTTGAAATCGGGGATGCCATAGCGCATCAAGCCGCCAATCCGGGCATTTTTTTCGTACAAAACCACATTATGACCCACCCGTGCCAGTTGCTGGGAACAGGCCATCCCGGCCGGACCGGAGCCGACCACGGCCACGGTTTTACCTGTCCGGTGCTTGGCGATGCGGGGTACGATCCAGCCCTCGGCCCAGCCCTTTTCGACGATCGATACCTCGATGGTCTTGATGGTGACCGGCTGGTCCGTGATATTCAGGGTGCAGGAAGCCTCGCACGGGGCAGGGCAGATCCGGCCGGTGAATTCGGGAAAGTTATTGGTCGAATGCAGAACCCGCAGCGCCTCGTGCCATTCGCCCTGATAGACCAGGTCGTTCCACTCCGGAATGATGTTGTCGACCGGGCAGCCGCTATGACAATAGGGGATGCCACAATCCATGCAGCGCGCGCCCTGTTGCCTTGCCTCCGGCTCCGACAGGGGAAGGGTGAATTCCTTGTAATGGTGTAGCCGCTCCGTCGGGTCCGCATAGGTGTGGTCCCGACGCGCGATTTCCATGAATCCTGTTGGCTTGCCCATATGATCTACTCGCCCCCCACGGCTATTCTGACGCCGGCCCGCGGTACATCTATCGCGGCCCGCGCCTGGGACTGCATTTCCTGTAAGGCGCGGCGATAATCTACCGGCATCACTTTGACGAAACGCGGCAGATAATCATCCCAATTCTCCAATATCTTCGCGGCCCGCTCACTGCCGGTATAATGCAAATGGTTTTCAATCAGGCCGTAAAGACGTTGTGCGTCATGGCGGGTCATGTCGTGCACCAGATCAACCCGGCCATGGGTCTCCAGATCGCCGCCCTGATGATCCCGGTCTTCCAATGCTTGATCCTCGTCCGCGATCGGTTCCAACTCCACCATGGCCATGTTGCAGCGCCGATCGAAATCATGGCTTTCATCGAGCACGTAGGCAATGCCGCCGCTCATTCCCGCCGCGAAGTTGCGCCCGGTGACGCCCAACACCACGACCACGCCGCCGGTCATGTATTCGCAGCCATGATCACCCACACCTTCGACCACCGCCGTGACACCGGAATTGCGCACGCCAAAACGTTCGCCGGCAACGCCGCGGAAATAGCATTCACCTTCGATGGCGCCATACAACACCGTATTGCCGATCAGAATATTTTCCTCGGGCGTGATACTGGAAACCTTCGGCGGATAAATAATCAAACGGCCACCTGACAGCCCCTTGCCCACATAGTCATTGGCGTCCCCCTCCAACTCGAAAGTGACCCCACGACTGAGGAAGGCGCCAAAACTTTGCCCGGCGGTGCCTGTCAGCTTGACGTGAATGGTGCCATTTGAAAGGCCTGCATTGCCGTACCGTTTGGCAATCCGGCCCGAAAGCATGGCCCCGACCGTACGGTTGATGTTGCGAACCGGCAGATCGATTCTAACCGCCTGGCCGCGTTCGATAGCCGGTTCCGACAACGCGATCAATTGGTGATCAAGGGCGTTCTCCAGGCCGTGGTCCTGCGCCTCGCAATTTCGGATCGCCACGCCCGGGCCGGGCTTCGGCATATATAGCAACGGGCCCAGGTCAAGTCCCTTGGCCTTCCAATGGTTCACCGCGGCCCGGACCTCCAACCGGTTGCGCTGTCCAATCATTTCGGCAAAGCTGCGGAAACCCATTTTTGCCATCAACTCGCGGATTTCCTCGGCCAGGAAGGTAAAAAAGTTAACTACATGCTCGGGTTGCCCCGGGAACAGCTTGCGCAGTTCCGGATCCTGGGTCGCCACGCCCACCGGACAAGTGTTCAGATGGCATTTGCGCATCATAATGCAGCCTTGGGATATCAGCGCCGCCGTGGCGATGCCGAATTCATCGGCCCCCAACAAAGCGCCGATGACCACATCCCGACCCGTACGCAGGCCGCCGTCGACCTGCACCGCGATGCGGCCCCGCAGGCCACTCATCACCAGGGTCTGGTGGGTTTCCGCCAGGCCAATTTCCCACGGGCTGCCGGCATTCTGGATCGAGGTAAGGGGCGAGGCACCGGTGCCGCCGTCATAGCCGGAGATCGTAACGTGATCCGCATGGGCCTTGGAGACACCGGCAGCAACCGTGCCGACACCCAGTTCGGAAACCAGCTTGACCGAGATGCGTGCCTCGGGATTGACATTCTTCAAATCGTGGATCAATTGCGCCAGATCCTCGATGGAATAGATGTCGTGATGGGGGGGCGGCGAAATCAGGCCCACGCCTGGCGTCGAATGGCGTACCCGGGCGATCCAGTCATCGACCTTATGGCCGGGCAATTGCCCGCCTTCGCCGGGCTTCGCGCCCTGGGCCATCTTGATCTGAATGTCCGACGCATTGACCAGATATTCCGCCATTACCCCGAACCGGCCGGATGCCACCTGTTTGATGGCGGAGCGCATGCTGTCGCCATTCTTCAGAGGGCGATTTCGTTCCGCTTCCTCGCCGCCTTCACCGCTGTTCGACTTGCCGCCGATGCGGTTCATGGCGATGGCCAGGTTTGTATGGGCTTCCCAACTGATGGAACCAAAGGACATCGCACCCGTCGCGAAGCGTTTGAAGATGGCGGAAATCGGTTCCACCTCATCGAGGGAGATCGGTTCGTCAGCGAACTTCAATTCAAACAGACCGCGCAGATTGTGCAGCTTTTCGTCCTGTTGGTTCATGCGGCGCGCGTAAGCCTGATATTTTCCCCGGTCATTCGCGCGCACGGCATGCTGCAACAACGCCACGGTTTCCGGCGTCCAGGCATGGTGCTCGCCCCGCAGGCGATAGGCCAACTCGCCGCCAACTTCCAAAGTGTCGCGATAGGGCAGCGCATCGCGATAGGCGACCAGATGCCGGCGCACGGTTTCCTCGGCAATTTCGTCCAGGCCGATGCCATTGATGGCGCATCTGGTGCCGGTGAAGTGCTGGTCCAGTAGTTCCCGGCTCAAACCCACGGCATCGAAAATCTGCGCGCCGCAATAGGACTGATAGGTCGAGATGCCCATTTTTGACATCACCTTCAGAATCCCCTTGGCAACCGCCTTGATATAGCGGTGATGCAGTTCGCTTTCGTCCAGGACTTCCGGCAGTTTCGGCCGCAGGGCAGACAGGGTATCGAAGGCCAGATAGGGATTGATCGCCTCGGCGCCATAACCGGCGAGCAGGCAGAAATCGTGCACCCGCCGGGCCTCGCCGGTCTCCACCACCAGGCCCACTTCCGTGCGCAGGCCGGTGCGGATCAGATGATGATGCACGCTGGCGGTGGCCAGCAGAATGGGAATGGCGACCCGGTCCGCATCAACGCCCCGGTCCGAAATGATCAGAATATTATAGGCGGGCCTTTCAACCACCTCCTCGGCCAACTGGCAGAGTTTTTCCAGAGCCTCGGCCATACCGCTGGCGCCTTCGGAGACCGGATAGGTGACATCCATGGTATAGGTGCGGAAAGCGCGGTCGACCTGGTTTTCGATCCGGCGCACCCGTTCCAGGTCCATGTTGGTCAGGATAGGTTGCCGTACTTCCAGGCGTTTATTCGTACCCGCATCGTCCGGATCCAGCAGATTGGGACGGGGTCCGATCAGTGAAACCAGGGACATCACCAGTTCTTCGCGGATCGGATCGATGGGCGGATTGGTGACCTGGGCGAAGCATTGTTTGAAATAATCGGACAGCCGCTTAGGCCGGTCCGAAAGGACCGCCAGGGGAACGTCCATGCCCATGGAGCCGATGGGATCCTGCCCCGTCAGGGCCATGGGCGTCAGGAAATATTTGGTGTCTTCCTGCGTGTAGCCAAAGGCCTGTTGCCGATCCAACAAGGTGCGCGCATCGGGCACCATAGGGCCCACTTCATCAGGCAGGTCCTCCAGCTGGATTTGCGTTTCATCCAGCCATTTCTGATACGGCTTGGCTTGGGCCAATGACGCCTTGATCTCTTCATCGTCAATGATGCGGCCTTCTTCCAGATCGATCAGGAACATCTTGCCCGGTTGCAGGCGCCACTTCCGCACGATCTTTTCTTCCGGGATATCCAGCACGCCGACTTCCGATGCCATGATTACCAGATCGTCGTCCGTGACCACATAGCGGGCCGGCCGCAGGCCGTTGCGGTCCAGGGTGGCGCCGATTTGCCGGCCATCGGTAAAGGGTATGGCGGCGGGGCCGTCCCAGGGCTCCATCAGGCCAGCATGGTATTCGTAAAAGGCGCGTCGGTCGGCATCCATCAAGGCGTTGTCATTCCAGGCCTCGGGGATCATCATCATCATCGCGTGGGACAGGGAATAGCCGCCCGCAATCAGCAATTCGAAGGCGTTGTCCAAGGTCGCCGAGTCCGAATCACCATCGCCGATCAATGGCCACAACTTTTCCAGATCGTCGCCCAGGACAGCGGATTTCATGGAATGACGCCGGGCCGCCATCCAATTGATGTTGCCCCGCACCGTATTGATTTCACCGTTGTGACACAAATAGCGGAACGGTTGTGCCAGGCGCCAGGACGGAAAGGTGTTGGTGGAAAAGCGCTGATGCACCAGGGCCAGGGCTGATTCCGCCCGCTCATCCCGCAGGTCCTGATAAAAGATCGACAGATTGCCCGACAGCACCATGCCTTTGTAAACGATGGTGCGGCTGGACATCGAGGCGATATAGAACCCATTGGCGGCCTCGGCCGCGCTTTGCCAGATCGCCCGGTGGGCCTGCTTGCGTATAACGAACAGCTTACGCTCGAAAGCATCCTGATCCACGGTTTCAGGGCCGCGGCCAATGAAGAATTGCCGGATCAGCGGTTCATCCGACCTGACGCTTTCGCCTAGGCAGCTGTTGTCCACGGGCACATCGCGCCAGCCCAAACAGCTTTGGCCTTCCTCGACCGTGACTTTTTCAATCTCCGAGACGCACTGGGCCGCCGTGGCATCGTTTCGGGGCAGAAACAACATGGCAACGGCATAGTCACCGGCGGCGGGCAGTGTCATGCCGCCGTCGGCGCATTCTTCGCGCAACAGGCGATCGGGAATTTGGAGCAAGATTCCGGCACCGTCGCCGGCCAACGGGTCAGCGCCGACCGCGCCCCGATGATCCAGATTGACCAGTATCTGTAGCCCCTGACGAATAATCTCGTGGCTTTTTCGGTTTTTGATGTTCACCAAAAAACCAACGCCGCAATTCTCGTGCTCGTTTTCTGGGGTGTATAAGCCTTGCGGCTTTGGCAAGCCCCTAACATTCATATCGTCACTTCCTAATTCCTATTAAAATCGCTGCTTAATACCGCTGCGCCGGCATCTTTACGGTCACGACTAGCGCCCCGCATTGTTTTCAGCCGCGTCGGCTCTCGGTGAACCGTCCCCACGCGCTTCAACCTATAAAGGCGCCCGCCTGGCCAAGTTCCCGATCAGCCGGACACACCTAGCGCCCGGATAATGTAGCACGATTTCCGCAAAAGCGTGAATCGCAGCAGCACCCAGGCGACCATGTTCAATGAACAAGTTATCAAACATGAAATTCTACAATCAGTAATTTAAATCACATAGCTTACTTGCGATAATCTATGATTGGACCTCGATTATTCCTTGCCTATCCGGTTGACTCCCATGCCCACTAGATCTAGCGTTGGGCATGGATGTCCTTGCCCGT
>JAQBYC010000020.1 GCA_027623205.1 Pseudomonadota bacterium
GCCTAGCAAATAAAAGCGGACATTTAATGTGCTACAAAAACCGGACATCTGTATGTGTCATTGACAGCCACGGCCCTATCAGCGCAGGTTGGTATCAGGCCCTGGCAGCATGGTTCCGATGGATCAGGGGCCGGACATGTACTAATATCCAATCCGGCCCGCCCAATAAGGGCCAACCAGGATCACGGCCCGCGATGGTGAGCCTCGCGGCCAGAACCGATGGCGATCCGGGATATCTCCGCGGCGGACAATGCCCGGCTCGCCGTGACCATATGAGGGAACGATAGCTTGAAGGAACGACAGCGGCAGATGACAGCATCATTTAAAACCGACCAGCCAGTTTCGGAGGTTCCCGCGCTTGATTACGATGCCATTGTGATCGGGGCGGGCATGTCGGGCATGTACCTGCTTTACCGTTTGCGCGAACTGGGCTTGCGCGTGCGCGTGTTTGAAGCCGGCACCGACGTCGGCGGCACCTGGTATTGGAACCGCTATCCCGGCGCCCGCTTTGATTCGGAAAGCTATTCCTATGGCTATTCCTTCTCCCAGGAGCTGCTTGATGAATGGGACTGGAGCGAGCATTTCGCCTCCCAGCCGGAAATCGAGCGTTACCTCAAATATGTGGCCGACAAGTTCGACCTGCGCCGCGATATGCAGTTCTCCAGCCGCGTCAGTTCCGCCGCATATGACGAAGACAGCCGTTGCTGGGCCATGACACTGGAAGACGGCAGCCAGTACCGGTCGCGCTTCATGATCACGGCGCTGGGGCTGCTTTCGGCGCCGACCATGCCCCGGTTCGAGGGCCTGGCGGATTTTCAGGGCCAGTCTTTTCATACCGGGCTGTGGCCGAAACAGGCCGTCGGCTTCGCGGGCAAGCGGGTCGCGGTCATCGGCACGGGCGCGAGCGGCGTTCAAACGATCCAGGAAGTGGCCAAGAGCGCCGCGCATCTGACCGTTTTCCAGCGCCGGCCCAACTGGTGCACGCCGCTGCACAACCGAAGCATCGAAAGCGACGAAATGGCCAGGATCCGGGCGGGCTACCCGGAATTGTTCGAGCTTTGCCGCAAGACCGCCGCCTGCTTCGTACATACAACCGACCCGCGCGGCACCTTCGAAGTGACGCCTGAAGAGCGGCAGGCCTTCTGGGAGGCGCTGTACGCCGGACCGGGTTTTGGCATCTGGCAGGGCAACTTCCGGGATATTTTGATTGACCGGGCGGCGAACAAGCTGATTTCCGATTTCGTGGCCGACAAAATCCGCGGCCGGGTGAACGACCCGAAAATCGCCGAAATGCTGATCCCGACGGATCACGGCTTCGGCACGCGCCGGGTGCCCCAGGAGACCCACTATTACGAAGTCTATAACCAGCCGAACGTCAAACTGGTCAGCATGCTGGAAACCCCGATCGAGCGCATCACCCCCGGCGGCGTCAAGACCAGCGATGCCGACTACGAATTCGACATCATCATTTACGCCACCGGTTTCGACGCCGTTACCGGCAGTTTCGACCGCATCGACATCCAAGGCGTGGACGGGCAGAAGCTGACGGCGCAATGGCAAGGCGGGCCGACATCCTTTGTGGGCGTCATGGTCGAAGGCTTTCCCAACATGTTCATGGTGATGGGGCCGCATGCGGCCCTGGGCAACAACCCCAGAAGCATCGAATACAACGTTGAATGGGTGCGGGATCTGATTGGCCACATGACCGGGCGGGACCTGACCGTCGCGGCGGCCCGGCCGGAGGCCGTCAAACAATGGGCCGACTTTGTCAGGCAGAAGGCCGAAGGCCTGCTGTCCAATGAGATCGACTCGTGGATGACCGGCGTGAACATGAATGTGGAAGGCAAGCAAACCCGAACCCTGGTGCGCTACAGCGGTACCGCGCCGGAGTATCGTGAATGGTGCGACAATGTCGCGGCCAGGGGTTATCCGGAACTCAGGCTGGGGTAGACGCATGGCGCCCAGGCCGGCGGCGCATTGATTGAGGAACGAAAAATATGTCGATTTTGGCGATTGGCGGGGCGGGTTTCATAGGCCGGCGGATGATCCCGATCCTGGCGGCGGCCGGTCATGAAGTAACCTGCATGGATATCGATGCCGCGGGCGCCGCGGCGGCGTTCGCCCACCTGGGCGACAAGGTCAAAGTGGTGCGCGGCGACGTCACCCAATTTGATGACGTCATCGGCGCGGTGCAGGAATCCCGCGCGGATCGGGTCATTAATCTGTCATACTTCATTGGCGACCTGCCGCCCCATATTGCCTTCAAGCTCGACATACAGGGCATGGACAATTGCTTTGAGGCGGCCAGACGCAGCGGCGTCACGCACACGGTGTTCGCCAGTTCGGTCGCGGTTAGCGGCCTGCAAAGCCATTTCGGCGAACGCCTGGTCGACGAGACCGACGAACGGCGCGGCGAAAGTCAGTATGCCATCAACAAAATCACCAATGAATGGCAGGCCCACGATTATCGCCGCGCCTATGGCATGACGATCACCTGCATACGTCCGGCCAATGTGACCGGCCCGGACAAGAAATTCGGCTCAATCGATCACGTGAACTGCATGTGCCAACCGGCGCGCGGCCAGTCCGTCAGCTTCCCCCACGCCGACACCATGCGCTGCGTCATCCACGTGGAGGACATGGCCGAAGTTTTCGCCCGCGTTTTGCTTACGGACAAGCCAAAACACGAAACCTACAATTCCGGCGGCGCCATGGTCAGCCTGGCCGAACTGGCCGCCCTGGTGCGCGAGTTCCTGCCCGACGCCGATATCCGCTTTGAAGCCGAGATTGGTGGGCGTGCGGGTTCCGGGAACTACCTGATCGAAAACAGCCGGGTCATCGAGGAATTCAGTGTCCAGTACGCGCCGCTCCGCCAACGGGTGAAACAGGTCATCAACGACATCCGCGCCAGCGAGGGGTTGTCTCCCCTCTCGTAAAACCCAAGAGAAGGCCCGGCGATGGCCGGTCGCGCCCCGAAACCCAGACTTTGACCGTCGCGCGGTTTACAAAGGATAGGATCAGCATGCAATTTGGCGCCTTCTTTCCAACCCGTGACATGCCCGCCGACCGCATCGCGATCCGCGATTGGGCCCAGGCGGCGGAAGCGATCGGCTTCGACTACATTGAAGTTTCCGATCACGTGCTTGGCGTTGACCGGGCGGCGGCACCCGGTTTTGAAGGCCCCTACGATATCGATGATCCGTTCCACGAGGTCTTCGTGACCCTGGGCTATCTGGCGGCCGTGACCGAGCGCGTGGGCCTCTCGACCGGCGTCCTGATCCTGCCCCAGCGCCAGACCGCCCTGGTCGCCAAGCAGGCCGCCCAGATCGATATTCTTTGCGGTGGACGGCTCCGCCTTGGGGTCGGGGTTGGTTGGAACCCGGCGGAATATGTTGCGCTTGGCCAGGACTGGCACACACGCGGCCGCCGCCAGGCCGAGCAGATCGAACTCCTGAACCGCTATTGGACGGAGCGTACGGTGGATTTCACCGGCGAATTCGATCAGGCGCATCATGCGGGCATCAACCCGCCATCGATGCAGCGGCCGATCCCGGTATGGTTTGGCGGCAGCGCGGATGCCGTTTTGAAGCGCGCCGCAAAGTATGGCCAGGGGTGGATTCCGCTGGGAAATCCGGGCAGCAATACCCGGGCGCAGCTGGTGAAACTACACGGCTATCTACGGGCGGAAGGCCGCGACCCGGCCACCTTTGGCCTGGAAGCCTGGCTGCGCTCCAGCCTCGGCGGCGCAGCGGAGTGGCGGGCGGCAGCTGATACCTGGCGCAGCCTCGGCGCAACCCATGGAACATTTTATACCTCGGGCCAGGGCGTCGGGCCGCTCGACCAGCAGATTGAAGCGATGCGCGCCTTCATGGCGGCCATGCAATAACGGCGAACGGTCGTCCGGCAAGCAACCAGGCGTCTCGGCTAACCTGAGTAGTCAGCGTCAGCCACTTGCTCGAACCATTCGGTGCCGCCGCCATCCTCGCCCGTCTCCGACATGGCGAGATGGGTGAAAATCCGGTCCGGCGCGGCGCCATGCCAATGACGCGCGTTGGGCGGGATGATCGCCGTGTCGCCGGGGCGAAGTTCCGCAACCGGCCCGCCTTCGACCTGGACCCGCCCGACCCCGGCGACGGCCCACAGGGTCTGGCCGACCGGATGCCGGTGCCAGGCGGTACGCGCGCCCGGATTGAAGGTCACGTTGGTCGCCCGCATCCGCGAGGGCGCCTCCCCCACCAGCACTTCATCCTGGAAAACATCACCGGTGAAGCGATCTTCCGGCGCCTTTTTCGTCGCCCGGTCTTCGGCTCTATGAATCTTCAACATGGCAAATCCTTTCCTCCACAAGATCTATTGCTGTGGCGCCCCAATCAGGCCGGGTCGACGGCTAAAGCATTTCCGATTTGACGAGGATCGCCGGTTCAGAACGCGATGACAAGCCGTCCGCGCGTTCCACCGGCTTCGAGCCGCTGGTGTGCCTCGCCCGCCCGCTCCGCCGGGTAGACGTCCGCCACGCGAAGTGTAACGGCGCCGGACTCCACTTGTTCCCTGAGACGGTTGAGTTTCTCGAACTCGCCGTCGTAGGTCCGCACCCAGGTCGCGGTAAACCTGATGCCCCGTTGCGGCTCGCCCAAGAAACCACGCACCGCCGTGAACGCGCCACCGTCGCGGACCGCCGCAATGACCAGCTCATTCTGCACGGCGCCGTCGGCGAGGCCGTCGACACCGTTTGGGACATGCTCCCGGATTCTCGAGGCCACATCGTCGCCCCGCCGAACGACAATGTCGGCGCCAAGGGATGCGACGAGTTCGTGATCGGCCTCGGACGCATCGGCAATCACCGTCAAACCTTCGGCCTTGGCAAGCTGCACGACGTAACCGCCGTATGCGCCCGCAGCGCCAGTTACAGCGAGCGTCTGTCCGGGTGACAGCCCAAGCAGGTCAAGCGACAGACGGGCCGTTAGCCCGTTCATGGGCAGCGTGCAGGCCTCGACATGGGTGGCGCCGGCCGGCGCCGGAACCACCGATCGCGCTTCGAGGACGATCTGCTCGCGGTAGGCGCCATGGCTACCCTGTGGGACCACTATGGCCATCACCGCGTCCCCGACCTGCACGCCGGTGGAGACACCGGAACCAACCTCGTCGACGATCCCGGCCGCGTCCATTCCCGGCACATAGGGCGGCGGGTCAATCTTCTGCTGCTCGGCACGTGATCCGTTCCGAACCATCGTGTCGGTTGGGTTCACTGCCGCGGCGTGGACACGGATACGCACCTGGCCGGGTCCGGCGTGGACCTCGGGAAGATCAACCACTTCCAGAGCCTCCGGGCCGCCGTGAACGTTGACACCTACTGCGCGCATATGGCCTGCCTTTCGTTGTCCGGGCTCTGGTCTGTCCGGGTACTTGGCGGATAAACCGGCCGAAACGCTTGCTCAAGTCGCTGGCGAAAAGGCCCATATTCTCCAGATGGACGGCCAATGCGCCCCACTTTTGTGCATCATACCCGGCGTGACGGCAGGAAGAAAGGCCGGATCGGCCGGGTTCGCACCGAACCGGGCGAAACTTTTCCACCGACCGGCAGGCACAACGGGACTGCTCACGGCTGGGGCGCGGCGGCCATCCCCTCCGTTACCTCAAAAGCCGATTCCCTTATTCCGCATCATGAAAGATCAGGCCCAGGGTATAGCGGCGGCCCGTATGCAAACGGCTGACCCCATGGCGCACGGGCGCGCGGTAATAGCCGCGCTTGCCCTGCACCGGCCGCTCCCTGACCGGGATAATGAGCATTTCCCCCTGTTCCGGCGTGATCGCCTGGCCAATGGATTGGGCCCGGGGCTGTTGTTCCAGCAACAGAAACTCGCCGCCGGTAAAATCCGTCTCCCGCCGGCTGAGCAAAAATACCGCCTGCAAGGGGAAATGCACCGCGCCGTAAAGATCCTGATGCAGGCGATTATAGCCCCCCGCCTCGTAGCGCAACAACAGGGGTGTGCCTTTGGTCTGACCGGCATCGCGGCAGATTTTGCCAAATGCCTCTAAATCGGGCGGATAGGGCGCCTCACCCGACAATTTGACCGCCATGTCATTGGCGATGGGTGCCAGATGGCGATACAGATCCCGGCGCAGTGCGGCGACCAGGCCCGGCAAAGGATAATTGAAATAACGGTACTGCCCTTCGCCAAACCGGTACCGCGCCATATCGATGGTGCTGCGAAAACAGTCTGCCTGGTCGTAGAGCGCAATGAGCCCGGCGCATTCACGGGCGCTCAACAGCATCCCGGTACGGGCATGACCCGCCGTTTCGATCTGGGCGGCGATCAGCCTCCAGTCCTGGGCCGCCAACCGGTCTGCGATATCGTTGTCCATTGCTCTTTGTAGACCGGGACGCGCCCTGACGCTATCCGGAACCGGGCCCCAGTTCCGGGTCATGGTGACCTACCGAGGACGGCTTCCGAGGCTCGACAAGACCATGCTGAAACTGTCACGATGCGGACGCGCAACAAGCTGCCTGGGCCGCCATCAAAACCAAGAGGAACCATAAAACCATGAAACCCGTCTGTTTGGTCATTGGTGCCGGCGCCGGTATCGGCGGCAATGTTGGCAAGCGCTTCGCCCAAGGGGGCTATCACGCCGTGCTCTGCCGGCGCACTGACCAGAAGGGCCTGAATGGGTTGGTCGCAAGCATCGAGAGCGATGGCGGCTCCGCCTCCGGCTTCCTGCTCAACGCCATTGATGCGGGCAGCATTGAGGAGCGGGTGGCCGCGGTTGAGGCCGCTATTGGCCCGATAGAGGTCGTGGTTTTCAATTTGGGCGCCCAAATTGGCGACCGGGCGCTGAAGGACACCAGCTACAAGGCATTCGAAATGGGTTGGCGCCTTGCGACGTTCGGATTGTTTCGCGTGGCATCGGCCGTGTGCCCCCTGATGGCGGAACGCGGCAAAGGAACGATCCTGGTCACCTCGGCGACGGCGGCCGTGCGCGGGAACGCCGGTCAGCACTCGCATGCGGCCGCCATGGGTGGACGGCGTATGCTTTGCCAGTCGCTGAATGCGGAATTCGGGCCGAAGGGCATTCACATCGCCCATATCGTCATCGATGGTTCGGTGGATGCGCCGGATACCTTAGGCAAAATGCTTGGACCCGAGCGGTTCCGGCAGCTCAGGGAAAGCCGCGGCATGGACCATGATGGGCTCATGTTGCCCGCCAGGATCGCGGACACCTATTTCCACATCGCCCAGCAGCATCGCTCAACCTGGACCCATGAAATGGATATGCGGTCGTTCTCGGACCTGCCGTGGTGGAATCACTGACCTTGATCCAAGCAAGCTTTACGAACAGGTTCGAAGGGGGAATCCCAAATCGCGCTGGCCCAAATCACGCTGGCCCAAATCACGCTGGCCCAAATCACGCTGGAAGGACTGACAACGATGCCAGGTACCGAAGAACAGACATACGCGTTTGAAAGAAGACACGATATTTTGGTGACCGCCGAACCAGGACAAATATTGGATTATGTTTCGAATCCAAACTCCTGGCCGGAATGGATCACGGCCTCCCATCATATTGAAAGCGCGGACCGTCCGCTGGTAAAAGGCGATAGCTTTCGCGAGCTTTGGCATACGAAAACCGGCGAAGCGGTACTTAATTGGCGGGTGACAGACAGCGCGCCGGGCCGTCTTTGGATAGGTGAGACGCAAACGCCGTTTTTGGGAAAAATCATCGTTCGCTATGACGTCGAACGCGTTGGCGGGCAAACCCGCTTCACGCGAACTCTGCTCAACCCAGCGCGGCCAAAACCAGTTACACCACAGATGATAGCCGCCATAGATCAAGAAGCGAAAGCTTCACTGGAAAACATCAAGCGGAACGTGGAAAATAAAGAATTCATTGGCGGTTGACTATTCAAGCTTTCGCTCACACCTATTCGGTGAGAGGTATTCGTCCAGAACGCGATCTTCAATCGCCTTGATCGTCCGCGGGCCGAAAAAACCGATTAAAGATCGGGGCCATGCTTGTCCGCCATGGATTTAAAGGGTATCTGAGGAATATCAGGTTATACAGATCGACCATGGAAGACATGCATTACAGTTATGACGAGGCCATGCGGGCGCGGATCACCGCCAACCTGGGCGATTTCACGCGGACGCCGGCCTCAACCGAGGGTCTGAAACGTGCCGCCGTGGCGATTACCCTGGTCTGCGACGACAACGGCGAGGGCGCCTATGTACTGACCCGGCGAACCCCGCGCCTGAACAGCCACGCGGGCCAGTTCGCCCTGCCCGGCGGCCGCATCGATCAGGGCGAAACGCCCATCGAAGGGGCGCTGCGGGAACTGCGTGAGGAAGTGAACCTGGATTTGCCGGAAGACGCCGTCCTGGGCCTGCTGGACGACTACTGGACCCAGTCTGGCTATCTGATCACGCCAATCGTGGTCTGGGCCGGCGCGGATGCCCGGATGGAAGCCAACCCGCAGGAAGTGGCGCGCATTCACCGCATCACGTTTCGCGAGCTGAACCGGCCGGATTCGCCTGAATTCGTCGACATTCCCGAAAGTGATCGTCCGGTGATCCGCCTGTTAATGGGCGATGACGACGCGCTGCATGCCCCCTCGGCGGCCATGGTCTATCAGTTTCGCGAGGTTGGCCTGCATGGCCGCCAGACCCGGGTTGCCCACCTCGGTGAACCGGTCTGGGCCTGGCGCTAGAGCATTTTCGATATTCATCGAGTCATCGAGCCACCCGCCCTAACCCACCTCGGACCTCAGCCTGTCGTGCAGAGACTGCAAGGTGTCGAGGATCATCGCGACGCTGCGTGCGCCTGACTGGAAAATAGCCGTGGCGTTCAGCGCCACGCCCTCAAACCCCATGGCCTTCAGGTCCACGGCGCGGGCCGCCACCTGATCCGGCTCGTTGTAGAAGGACTTGCCCTTGCTGTCGCCGACGCGCGGCGGCGGCGCAATCATGCTCTGCCAGCCGATCGCTTCTGGATCGCGCCCCGCGGCAACGGCGGCCTCGCGGATCGCATCCATGGCCTGTTTGGCGGAATCAGGGTCCGTTACCCGGCTGGCAAGCCAACCGTTGCCGTATTTGCCAATGCGTCGGAAGGCGGCGGGAGAGTTGCCGCCAATCCAGATCGGCAGGTCCGCGCCCTGCGGCGGTTTCGGCGCCATCCCCATGGCAACGGCGCGATAGTATGCCCCCTCGAAGTCGATCCGCTCATCGCGCCAGCAGGTCCGGATCAGCTCGATCGCCTCGTCCATGCGCTTGCCGCGATCCTCAAACCGCTCGCCGAGAGCTTCATATTCCGACGCCTGCCAGCCCACGCCGACACCCAGCCGCGCCCGCCCGCCGGAGAGCGTATCGAGGGTACTGAACTGCTTTGCCACCAATACCGGCTGGCGCTGCGGCAAGACCAGAACTTCCGTACCAAGGCCAATCCGTTCGGTGACGGCCGCCGCATATGACAGCGTCATCAAGGCTTCGAGAATGGGCATCCCGGCGGGATAGAATGATTCGCTGCGGCCTTCCACATCGAAGCCCATGACCACATGATCAAATATATCCAGCTGATCATAGCCGATCTGTTCGATACCCTTCGCCAGGCGGGCCACCATTGCCGGGCCTTCACGATAGGAAACGCTGGGAAATTCGACGGCCAGTTTCATCTTCATCAGCCTTTGTTCAAGAGGCGATCTGCATCGCCCGTCATTAATGCGCGATGGAATTATTGAGCAAATGGTTGGGATTTGATCCAGGCGACGGTTTCCCGCAAAAAGGCCGGGATATCCCGCAGGGCAACACCCAGGCTGTCCCGGCGCGTGAAATCGAAACCGGTTGGCGCCACGGGCGATTCAGCAAGAGGTTCGGGCAGTATCATGTCAGGCAGTATCTTGTGAAGCTCGGCATAAATATCCTGCCAATGCCAACTGTCATAAACGCCGAAATAGCGGCCGGAGGCGTTCGGGTCTTCATAGGCGGCCAGAAACAGGCCCGCCAGATCATGCAGATGGATCATCGAACTGCTGTCATTCGGGATTTTCTCATGCCGCCCCGCCTCGCCATTTATCAGCGCCTGCAACCACGAATGGGGGTTGTGGTGCATATGCTCCGGCAGGATAACCGGGCCGAACATGCCGGTTGGCAGGATAATCGACAGGCGCATGCCATTTTCCGCGGCAAATTTGATCGCTGCCTTTTCCATGACGGTTTTCGTAGCCGAGGTATATTTTTTGGCCTGGCATTGCTGGCGCTCGTCGGACCAATGGTCCTGTTCGTTTTTGATCGGCACCGGCGGCACTGGATTGGTGCTACTGGTGCTGCTGCAAATCACCACGGTCCCGACCCCATGACGCGCCGCACAGCGCATGATGTTCAAGCAACCGTTCACGGTCGGCATGATGATTTCCGCATACCCCTGTTCATCATCCATCTCGCGCGCCGGTTTACCCGAAGGTCCCTCATAGGTGGGCACGAGACAGGCAATGAAGACACAATCGGCGCCCGCCATGGCTTCATCAATGGTGTCTTCCGTGGCCATGTCGGCGCTAAACAGCGACAACCGCCCGGACGCGCCGGTCAACGCGTTCAGAAACGGAGCTTTGCCCGGTGCATCCTTGTCTCGCATGGTGCCGTGGACGGTATAGCCGCGATCAAGGGCGGCCTTAACGATGTTCGAGCCGACAAGGCCGCTCGCCCCCGCGACACATAGTATCTTGCCCTGCATTCCTATCTTCGTCCTTTTTGACTGATGACAAATTGCCGGGACAATTTACCGGCGCGCTATTTCCAGGGCGGTGACCGGCCCCAGCGGTCCCACGAGGTCGTTGCACTGGTGGGCAACCGGCTGGTTGGCCCGAATTTGCCGCGCGGATAGCCAATCGGAATACAGCAATGAAATACCATTTCTTCGGGCACGCCGAACATTGCGTTGACCCGGTCCATGACCTGGGGATGCAGGGTCGTCAGCACGCTGCCGAGACCGAGGGCGCGTGCCGACAGCAGCAGGTTCTGAACGCCGGGGAAGGTGGAAGCGGCGGCGACGCCGGACGGTTCCGAGTACACCAGGATGACCACGGGCGCATTGACCATTTCATCCGCCAGCAGCGCGGGCAGGCGATAGACGGAGTTCTCCGGAATGTCGGCCTTGCTGGTCCAGCCGTAGGCATCGCGGCGTTTGGCCCACCACGCCTCAAAGTACAGCTTGCCAAACTCGTTGATGGCCTCGCGCTCGCGAATGACCAGATAACGCGCCGGTTGGGCGTTGCCCCCGTTTGGCGCTTTGGAGGCCGCATCCAGAATGATCTGTAACTGCGCGTCGGAAACCGGGCGGTCCGGATTCAGCCGGCGCGTGGCGCGCTGGCTGAACATTGCTTCGCCGATCGGCATCGTCAGTTCCGCGGGCGGTTCGAGGCGGACCATGTCCATTCTGTTGTTCCTTGAAGTTAGGGCCTATACGGCGTGTTGCGGCGGCGTCGTGCCGTCGACCTGGCGCCACCAGCAACACCCAACCGAAGGCCGGGAATCCAGGCGCGATTATGTGGCCGCAAATCCGGCGCGGCAAACTTTAATATTAAGCGAAAGTTCGGTTATCATCGCCCAACGTCATCTTGCGAATATTGGTGACTTTCAAGGCTGAACGCGCCAAATTCAGTTTAATCCGCGACGTGGATGAGGACGCAAGGGCATGCCGATGAAAATTGAGCCGCTCAATACTGATTTCGCTGCCAGGGTCGCCGGTATTGATCTGAGCCAACCGTTGTCCGACCAACTGGTGTCCGCAATCGAACAGGCGATGGCGCAATACGCGGTACTGGTTTTTCGTAATCAGCCGATGACTGACGATCAGCACGCGGCTTTTACCCGCCATTTCGGTCCCATCGACAAGGGACTGTTGGTCGGTTCGAAACGCAAGCGCCGGCTGTCAAATCCGGACGTGATCGATCTGGCCAACGTCGATCTGGAAGGCAACGTGCTGCCCGCCTCGAATATCCGCAATGTAAGTTTAATCGCCAACCAATTCTGGCATAGCGACAGCTCGTTCAAAAATCCGCCCGCCAAATACTCGATACTTTGCGGGATGGAACTTCCGGCGCAGGGTGGGCAGACCGAGTTCGCGGATCAACGCGCCGCATACGACGCCTTGAGCGACGACATGAAAACAAGACTGCAGGGTCTGGTCGCCGAGCACTGGGCATATCATTCGCGCAATATGCTCGGCGGCGGGGGTCAATCGCCCGAAGAGATGGACGCGCTGCCAGCGGTGCAGTGGCCGATCGTGCATACCATCCCGGAATCGGGACGAAACTCGCTGTTCGTCGGTATTCATACCCGCGAGATCGAGGGCATGGGCACCGCCGAGGCCCGGATGCTGCTGCATGATCTGCTGGAACACGCAACCCAACGCCAATTCGTCTACCGCCACGAATGGCAAGCCAACGATGTCTTGATGTGGGACAACCAATGCACTTTGCATCGGGGCCGCGCCTACGACCTCTCCCAGCTTCGCGAATTGCGCCGATGCACGACGGAAGTGGTGATGCAAAACGTCGTATAGAGCGAGGCGCCTCTCGGATCAGCTCCCCTGCGGTGACCAGTTATATATTCGCTGCAGCGTCCCGCCCATTAGATCCGCGCGGTCGCCATTCGATAAGCGGTCGGTAAGGCGGAATGGTTGTACGCCCTGTTCATAGGTCAGCAGATTGACCGCCCGGGTCCAGTCGGTGCCCCACATGCAGCGATTAAAGCCGAAGGCGTCGAAGATACGGCCCAGGGGGTCCCACAGATCATTGTAGGGGAATGGCTCATGGGACAGGGTGCAGGCGCCGGTGATTTTTACGGCAACGTTTTCGAACGCCGCCAATTCGAGCAGCTTTGGCAGTTCGGCAAATGCCGCCGCCGGGACCGGCGGCGCGAACGGCTGTTGCAGGCCAAGATGATCGATAATCAATTGCGTACCGGGATTTTTTGCGGCAAGCGCCGCCACCTGTTCCAGACGCCCCCAACACAAAAGATTGACCGGTAGCCCATGGCGGGCGGCGGCGTCCAGAACGCGGTTGATACCCGGATCGTCGGGATCGTTTGAAACCCCCTCGCCCATCATGATGCGGATCGCGACCGTGCCGTTCATTGCGGCCCAATCGGCGACCGTTTCCGCCACCGCCGGATCGGTCGGATCGACCGGCTTGATCAAGGCAAAGCGGCCCGGGTGCGCGGCATGCACACTAATGGCATAGCTGGCGTCGTAGCGGTACATGGTCCAAGCCGAGACCAGCAAGGCGCCGTCGACGCCAACCGCGTCCATCGCGGCGACCATAGCATCGCCCGTCACCTCCGGCGGGCCGGCGAGAACCCCGGTCCACGGGCGCCCCGGGTGGTCCCGTTCATAAACGTGGACTTGCGCGTCAATCGTCAACATTGCGTCCGTCCTTTCAGCTGTTGGAGGTTGAGCGAGATCCTGGTATCGGGGCAAGCGGGGCAAATGCCGGGGGAGGCCTTGAGACCTCCCCCCATGACCTGCCTGGCGTTGTCTACTACCAAGCCACGTGCTTTTGGGCTTCGGCGCGGCCCACCACCATGTGATGCACCTCGTCCGGACCATCGGCAAAACGCAGGTGGCGCTGGTGGTGGTACATGTCGGGCAGCGGCGACCAATGCGAGATGCCCATGGCGCCGTGCATCTGCATGGCCTGATCGATAATCAAACACACTTTCTCCGGTACCATGGCCTTCACGGCGCTAACGTAGACGCGGGCTTCTCGATTGCCCAGTACGTCCATCGCCTTGGCCGCTTGCAGAACCATCAGGCGCATGGCATCGATTTCGATGCGTGCGCGGGAAACAATCTCAAGGTTCTTGCCCAGTTTCAGGATGGTTTTGCCGAAGGCTTCGCGGCTGCCGGCACGCTTGACCATCAGCTCCAGGGCTTTTTCGGCCTGACCAAGCGAGCGCATGCAGTGATGAATGCGCCCCGGGCCAAGGCGAACCTGAGAAATCTCAAAGCCACGGCCTTCACCCAGCAGGATGTTTTCTTCCGGCACCCGCACATTATTGAATCGTATATGCATATGGCCGCGCGGGGCATGGTCTTGACCGAACACCTTCATGCCTTCCACCATCTCGACGCCGGGGGTGCCGATGGGCACCAGAATTTGCGACTGCTGCCTGGCGGGCGGCGCATCGGGGCTGGTCTTGACCATGGTGATCATGATCTTGCAACGTGGATCGCCGGCGCCGGAAATATAAAATTTCTCACCATTGATAACCCATTCGCCGTTCTCAAGCACAGCCGAAGTGGCGATGTTTTTCGCGTCCGAGGAGGCCACGCCGGGCTCCGTCATCGCGTAGGCAGAGCGGATCTCGCCATCCAGCAAGGGCCGCAGCCATTTTTCCTTTTGCTCCGGGGTACCCACGCGCTCCAGCACTTCCATGTTCCCCGTGTCGGGCGCGCTGCAGTTCAAGGTCTCGGACGCAAGGCTGTACTTGCCTAGTTCCGCCGCGATATAGGCATAGTCAAGATTGCTCAGCCCCTCGCCAGTCTCGGCATCCGGTAGGAAGAAGTTCCACAGGCCGGATTCCTTGGCTTTCGCCTTGGCGCCGTCGAGTAGTTCGAGTTGCCGGGGATGCCAGCTCCAGCGGTCTTCCTTGCCCTCGTTAAGCGCGAAAAACTCTTCGGTAATCGGCGCCACGTTCTCGTCAATATGCTTCTTTAATGCGTATAGCAGCGGCCGGGATTCTTCGGACATTGCCAAATTGAATAATTCTTGATCGGGTTCCGACATATTTGATGGCCTCATTGTGAAGGTTTCATTTTGAAGGTTTCGTTGGGCATGATCGTGTGATTGTTGCCTGTTCTTGTCAACTTTCGTCACAACCAACGGCGCGCAATCCGCAGCGCTGTCTTATACCAATGGTCCTTGATATTAATCATTCTCCGAAAAACCGCATCTATTCGCCTGATCCCTACGCCGCCGTTTCACGCCGCTCGAACAGCCCGATCGCACCTTTCGCGGCGAGGTCGTCGATCTGCCGGTCGGAATGTCCCAGCTCCGCAAGAATTTCCCGGCTGTGTTCGCCCAGATGGGGGGCATGCACCATCGGGTCACCTTCGCGCGGTGGCCGGATCCCGGGGATCACCGGCATGGGAATGCGGCCGACGCCGGACTGGGTGATCCAGCGGACGGCCTCCACCTCGCGGACATGTTCGGATTGGAAATAGGCGCCATAATCCTGCACCGGTGCAAACAGCACATCGGCCGCGGACAGCGCCTTCGACAGTTCAGCGACCGTCATCTTGCCGACCGCCAGGCGCAGCTGCGGCATCAGTTCATCCTCGTTCTGCATGCGTGCCGCGATCGTGCGGTACTTCGGATCGCCGGCCAGTTCGGAAAGACCGACAACCTGGCATAGGGCGGCAAAATGGGCGTCGCGGCGGCCGTTGATGTTGAGGTAGCCGTCTTTTGCCTCGAACATGGCGACGGGCACGCCCAGGGGCGGCATTTTCCCTTTCTCGAGCTCAAATTCGATCATCTTGGCTGACTGGAACGCGCCGATCGCCTCCATCAGGCTGGTCCTGATATGGGTACCCCCGCCCTTCATGGCGCGGCGATAGAGCGCGGGCGCCACCGCCTGGAAGCCATATAAACCGGTGACCACATCGATGGCGAGAAGATTGATGCGCTGGGGCAGGCCGGCCGCGTCCTTGTTGGCCGACATGAGACCGGAAAATGCCTGCATGACTGAATCCGTCGCAGGCAAGTGCGCGTTCGGGCCGGTTTGGCCGAAGCCGGTGATCGAAAGGTAGACGACTTCGGGATTTGCCTGCCGCACGGTGTCATAGCCGAGCCCCAGGCGGGCGGTAACACCGGGACGATTGTTCTCGATCACGACGTCGGCGGCATTCGCCAGATCAAGTGCGATCCGTTTTCCGTCGGGGTTCTTGAGGTCCAGCGCCAGGCTGCGCTTGCCCCGGTTGAACGCCATACCGTAGGCGCAATTATCGCCATAGCTTTTGCCGACCTGCCGGCCCCAATCGCCCGCCAGTGGTTCCAGCTTCACAACGCTTGCGCCATGGCGCGCCAGCAGCATGCCGCAATGGGGCCCGGCGACGCCCTGGGAGATATCCAGGACCTTCAGACCCGTGAATGGCAGGTCGTCCATTTCATTCATGCCGTCTCTCCGCCGCCTCTCATGTCATGTCGAGCTTCCCAGGCCAAATAAGAAGAATGAAGCGATGATGTCCAATCAAATTGCCCGTCGACGCCGGGTTGGCGCAATCGTCACAATCAGCCGCCTTCACTCATCTTCGCCCAGATTTCGTCGGCGTTCACAGTGAGCGCCAGGCAAATTTGATCGAATGCCCGCCGTTCGGCTTCGACAACGTCATCATCGGCGGAAATGACAAGATAGGCGATCCTAAGCAACGTCCGGGCGGACTTAAAATCACCCGCATAGCGCAATATCTTTCCCTGTAGTACGTCTTGCGCCTTCTCAGGCTCGGTTCGCAAGGCTTCAATATAGTCGTCGAGTATGTCGACGGCTTTGTGCGGATTGTGAACACGCAGACGGTCCATGGCGCCGAGTATCGCATCCACCTGATAGCGCTCACTCAAACCGACCGTACCGTCCGCGAGTATTGTCAGCGCGCAGACCGCCATCGCCGCTTTCAAAAACGGCTCGTCCCCATAGCGTGCCGTTTCGACCCGAAGCTTTTCAAGGATATTCACCAGATCTTTACCCCATCTTTGGCCATCTGACGTCATCATACGGGTGGAAAGCCGAATTCGTGAACGGGTAAACGCCCACCGGGTTGACGATCGAATTTAGCAGAAGAAGACTATACGAGGCGGCAGGCCAATTCTCCAGTGTGGGACTCCAGGCTAGACAAATTGGGCGTCACCCTTTTACAGATCGGACACCTTGACACCGGTCAGCGTGACCTGGTCATCACCGTCCGCCGCGTATTTGACCGTTTGTGTGGTCCCATGCACAGGCGTTCGCCGGAAACTACGCTGCATACCTACGTCCTGAAATTCGCAAATATCTCAATGTACTGGGTCATTTCCGGCTTGACGGACGACGGCGGCGGCGTTGTTATCCCGGCAATCAAACGGGAGCATGGCATGTCCGAAATTGAATACTTCTACTCCGCCCATTCCGCTTATGCGTATCTGGGCTCGACCCGGTTCATGGCAATCGCCAAGGCCGCCGGCCGTACCATAGCGCACCGGCCAAATGATTTGCGCCGGGTTGTCACGGCCTCGGGTTCAACGCCGTTCAGCGCGCGCAGCGCCGGGCATTATGCCTATTTCTTCCGACGGGAAATCGACCGCTGGGCCGAACAGCGGAACGCCCCGGTCATGGTTGGGCGTCCCACCTATCACGACAACGATATGACGCTGTGCAACGGCGTGATCATCGCCGGCATCGTCCAGGGCAGGAACGTCGATCAATTGGCGCACCTGATGCTGGAGAGCCATTGGCGGGACAATTCCGATCTGTCCGACCGGGATACCCTGGCAGCGCTTGCCCGGCGCGCCGGCCTGGACCCCGCCCCATTACTAGCCGCGGCGTTGTCGGATGAGGTGCAGGCGATTTATGAGGCCAACACGGTCGAAGCCATCGAACGCTCCGTGTTCGGTTCGCCAGCCTACTTCGTCGACGGCGATATGTTCTACGGCCAGGACCGCCTGGAGATGGTGGAACGCGCCCTGCGCCAACCCTACGCCCCCTCTCCACAGCCCTACGTCCCCTCCCCCGATGCGCCATGAACCACCGCATCGCGTTACAGCATGACATCGAAGGAAACGCCTGAAGGAGGCATGGATGCCGCAACAGTCAAAGCGTGTCGCCCTGTGCGGCGTCATTCTGGAAAGCAATGCATTTTCCCCAGTCGCCAGGGAGCAGGATTTCCGCGCGGCGCTTTATATGGAAGGGCCGGAAATTGTCACGGAAGCACGCCAAGCTGTTTCCCGCCTGCCGCGGGAAATGGCCGCCTTTGTACAAGCAATGGACGCCACCGGACCCTGGACGCCGGTGCCCTTGCTGCTGACGGGCTGCCCGCCCTGGGGGCCGATTGAAGGCGGTTTTTTTGCTCGTTGCGTCGCGCGGATCGTGGCTGGCCTGCGCGCCGAAGCTCCCCTGGATGGGGTCTATATCGCCAATCATGGCGCCATGGTGGCAACCGATGACGGTGATCCGGACGGCACATTGATGGCGGCCATCCGCGAGGCGGTCGGCACCGATGCGGCCATGGTCACAACCCTGGATCTGCATGCCAACATCTCCGCGCGCATGGTCGCGGCCACCGATGCCATCATCGGCTATCAAACCAATCCACACGTGGATCAGGTCCAGCGCGGCGAAGAGGCGGCCTTGCTGATGCGGCAGATGTTTTTCGGCATGCGTCCCCGGCAGGCATTGGTACGGCTGCCATTGGTGCCTCCCAGCACGACGCTGCTGACGGCCGCGGGGCCCTATGGCGAGCTGATCGACTATGGCCAGCGCCGTTCGCGGGAACTGGCGGGGGACATCGTCAATGTTTCCGTCTTCGGTAACTTCGCCTTTTCCGATACGCCAAAGAATGGCCTTGCTGTCGTGGTCACGGCGCGCGCCGACGGGGAAAAAGCCGCCGGTCTGGCGACTGAGATCGCCGCCCGGGCCTGGCAGAACCGTGCGGCTTTCAGGCGCGAAATGATGACCATCGGCGATGCCGTCGATCTGGCCGCCGCCGTTGCCAATGAACCGCAGCGCCCGGCGGTCATCTTTTCCGATGCGGGCGACAATCCGGGCGGTGGCGGTGAAGGGCGCACCACCTGGCTATTGGCAGCCCTTGCCGCCGCCAGCGCCAGCGGTGTCTATTACGGCGCGTTCTTTGACCCGGAACTGGCGGCCGAGGCGCACGGACTGGGCGAAGGCGCGGCATTCGATGCCGTCTTCAACCGTGCGGGCGAGACGGAATTCTGCAAACGTTTCGAAGCCAAGGCCAGGGTGTTGCGTTTGAGCGATGGCGAAATGGTGGGCCGCCTGGGAATTTACAGGAACCGGCTGATGAAACTAGGGCCCAGTGCGGCTCTTGAATTCGGCGGTACGGGCGGCATCATCGTGATTGTGATCAGCGCCCGTCAGCAGACCGCCGATCCCATGTTCTTCGAGATGTTCGGCCTCGATATTGCCCAAGCGCGCAGCGTTTGCGTCAAATCACGCGGCCATTTCAGGGCCGGCTTCGCTCCCTGGTTCCCCTCCGGGCAGGTATTCGAAGTCGATACGGCAGGTCTGACATCGCCCGTCCTGGAGCGCTTCCAATGGCGCAATTTGCCGCGGCCGGTCTATCCACTCGATCCCGACACAACCTGGACGCCTTGACCGGGATCGGCGGCGCCGGGTACGCGGGAAGTGAGCCGCATTATCTTCTCATAACCAGGCAACAGGCCGCCATCATCCCGCGCAGTTAGCTGACGCAGTTGTGTTTGCGGCGCCCGTCGCACATGCCCGTGTCAAGGATATTGCCGCTGAAAAGTTTCCTCAAACCGAAATATCCGGCTAGGATTTGCACTCCATATGAAATTGGAGCTCGGCAAATGGCACAAGTGGGCTGGACATTACGCGGCAGAATTCTTGTAGAACACCTATTCCAGGAGCTGACCGATACTTACGGCGCAATCTCGCCGCTGGCGGGATTTCGGGTGCGCGTCCAGGCGCGCGAGCGTGTGGCGCAGGTCTGGGGTAACTGGAAAACTTGGGACAATGTCATCATAAATGAAGATGACGAGGGCGGTTTCCAGGTATCGAAGATCAAATCGCACCACAAACGCCGGTTTCGTGTCCAAGTACAGTTCAAGAGCGCGGATCTGGTGATCTTTGGCGCGAACCGGTCACTGCTGCAGCAGGTTTCGAGGGCGCTCAGGCTGCGAGTGCTGCGAAGCCTCGGCACGGAGCTCGTTCTCGATCAATTGCTCCAGCATTTCACCCGGCTACCCTATCAGGCGGATTGGCATACCATTCACGTCGATCGAACGGGAAACGGCCGGAGAGCGGGTGTGATCGACCTTGGAGATCTGACTTTCGAGACGAACGCGCCCGATGATCTGGGTGATCGCATCGCGCACCGGCAGGCAGAGTTATGGTTCCTCTACAGTCGGGTGATCGCGCTGTTTAAGAGCCTCGGCCCAGAGTACCGGTTCAACAAGAAGATCGCGGTCAAGTATCCCCACAACAATCCTCTGCTCGGCGACCGGATCGAGGCGTCCTATGCCAATCCCGAAAACCACATGATCTATATCGTCGAGAACTCGGCCGTGGATGATTACGCGCGGATTGATTACGTGCTGCACGAAATGATGCATATCTGGGCCTATCAGCACAGTCGCCGCGAGAAGGGCATGGCGTGGCAACTGATTATTCACGGCGATACGCACAATCTGCAAAACCGGACCTGGGTTGCCTTTCACGAGGGCTTTGCGGAATGGGCGTATCATCAGGTCTATCGGCGCCTGTTTGGGCGCAATCCAACGATCAGCGCCGGGGGCACGACGGATATCGAGCCGCGCCCCTATAAACGCAGTCATCTGACCAGCGCTTACGGCCTCTCGAACCTCGAGCAGGTGGACCGGCACGATTGGGGCTGGGTCTCTATTCTAAATCTGCTGACAACGCCCAATCTCGTGAACTACACCTTCAACGGCGCCGGCAGGCACATCGCGAGGACCCGCGCCCGGCCCAACAGGGCGACGATATGCGATGATCCCGCGTTGTCGTTTACGGACCTATTGCGGCTCTTCCTCACCGACGGGCGCCCCGGCGCCGCGCGTCAGTTGCGGCGATCCGAAATGCACCTTTCGGGCGTCCTGGAACGAGCGGTGGCAGTTGTTCCACAGTTCGACAGAACAGCGCAAACGGCGGTGCTAAGTTTGTTGGACCCGGCCGCCACGACAATGCCGCGTGATCTCTTGTGCCGCCCCAGCCGGTAAACGCCCGCTAGACCATTTTCGATATTCATCGAGTCGCCAAGCTACCCGCTCCCCCTCCCGCCCACCCACAGGATTATGATCAATGGGTGGTCGGGAGGGGAAGCGGGTGGGTAAGTCAACCTCGAAAATGGTCTAGCGCGCTTAAGGAACTAGATTACGAACTCCCCCGCCTAAATGCTGGTGGGACTGTTCGGATTTGGACCACGATGATATTTCAAAGAAAGGGTGCTGGGGCAGCAGCTCTCGCCGCCGCCCCAGCTCCTACGTCTCATCGCGTTCCTAGATTTTCTTCAACTGATCACCAATCGGCAGCTGCCGGATGCGTTTGCCGGTGGCGTTGTAGATGGCGTTGACCAGCGCCGGGGTGTATGGGGGAATCGCCGGTTCACCAACGCCGCAGGAACGCAGATGGGTAAAGTCCTCGACGATATGCACCTGCACATCCAGCGGCGCACCGCTGATCCGGGTCACCGGATAATCATCGAAGTTGCCCTGGTCAACCACACCCTTGGTCGTGGTGATCTTGCCTTCGCGGGCAATGGAATTTCCGTAGACCACGGCGCCCTCGACCTGCTTGCGGATGCCCTCGGGGTTGACATAGCGGCCGCAATCGATGGCCACGTCGACGCGCGGGATATGCAAGCTGCCGTCGTCACGCACCACGGCGTGCACTGCCGTCGCCACATAGCTGTGGAAACTGCGGTGACAAGCCAGGCCCAGGCCATGACCCTTGGGCATGGCCCTGCCATAGCCCGATTTGGCGGCGACCGTGCGCAATGCGTTGGAAAGGCGATTGGGCATGATCGGCCAGTCCTCGACGCTGTCGCCGTAATTCCAATACTTCTCCACGCCGTCCTTCGCCAGATCCATGTTTTCCGACGTGCCGATCATTTCCAACAGCATTTCCAGCGGATCGCGTCCCGCCGCCGCCGCAATCTCGTTGGCGAAACAGTTCATGGCATAAGCATGCTGGATATTGTTCACCGAGCGATACCAGCCGACCCGGATCATGATATCCGCCTCGCCATTCTCGATGCGGATGTTGGGCACGGTGTCATATGGCATATCCACCAGGCCCAGGCCGAATTCGATGCCGAAACCGTTCTTCGCCACCGGGTTCCACAGACCGACGATGGACGGCCAGGACCCCGCGTGCTTCCACGCCGTAACCTTGCCGGATTTGTCCAGCCCCGCACTCAGGGACTGGGCACAGGCGGCATGGTAGAAGCCGTTGCGGATTTCATCTTCACGGGTCCATTGCACCCGCACCGGCGCGCCGACCATTTTGGATAGAATAGCCGCCTCGCAAATGAAATCGGCCTTGGACTTGCGCCCGAAACCACCGCCCAGCAGCGTCACCTCGCAAACCACGTCCTTTTGATCGACGCCCAGGGCTTCCGCCACATATTGCCGGGCCTGGTTCGGCGACTGGGTCGCGGCCCAGATCCTCACCGGCAGGGACGTTGCATCCACGACCGAGACCGGCGGTTCCATGGGCGTATGAATGAAGTAAGGCACGAAATACTCGGCCTCCACCACTTTGTCCGCCGCTTTCAATGCCGCATCAACGTCACCGCGGTCACGGATCTTCATGCCGCCCTTGCGCGCCGAAGCCCGCAATTTATCGTCATAAGTACGGCTATCATGGGTTACGTGAGGGCCCGGGTCCCAATCGATCTTCAGCTTGTCACGGCCCTGCATCACCGACCAGGTATTGGTGCCGATCACCGCCACGCCGCCAAGGGCGCGGAATTCGGCCGGCTTGTCGTCGGGCAGGGCGGGGATCTCCACGACCCGCTCGACGCCCTGGACTTTCAGGGCCTCCGAGGCGTCGAACGATTTTACCTTGCCGCGATAGACCGGCGATCGGGCCACCACGGCCATCTTCATGCCGGGAATTGAGACATCGGCGCCATAACTGGCACCGCCCGTGGTGATGTCGTAGTTGTCCACCATGGGCATGTCCTTGCCGATGTACTTCCATTCCGAAGGATGCTTCAGCTTCGGCTTGGCATCGCCTTCGGGCAGCTTGATTTTTGCCGCCGCACTGGCCAAATCACCGAAGCCCAGCGATTTGCCGGACCCGGTATGATAGACGCGGTGGTCCTTGGCATAGACCTCCTTGGGCGAGACGCTCCAGGTCTTGGCGGCCGCCTGTTCCAGTACATAACGTGCCGAGGCACCCATTTCGCGCATGGCTTCAAAGCCATGGCGGGTGCTGCGGGAGCCATCGGTGTTCTGCGCATCCTTGCCCGGCGGGTCGTATTTGGCCGGGTCGCCCGGCGCCTGCCAAATCTTGATGCGGTTCCAATCCGCCTCTATTTCATCGGCAATGATCATGGGCATGCCCGTACGCACGCCTTGTCCCATTTCCGAACGGCTGCACGTCAACGTGACGGTACCGCCCGCATCGATGCTGACAAAGAAATTCGGCGCGGCGGTGGCGCCGGCTGCTTGTGCTTCGCCGAACAGGCCGCGCGGCGCCAAATGGGCGCCCAAAACCAGGGCGCCGGTGGCGCCCGCGGTTTTCAACATGTCGCGACGGCTGAGATTAAGAATTTGCGCCGTGATCACACCTCCTTCGCGGCTGTTCTTACGGCCGCATGGATGCGCTGATAGGTGCCACAGCGGCAGATGTTGCCGTCCATGCCGTCAATGATTTCCTGATCGCTGGGGTCAGGGTTCCGGCGCAGCAAGGCGGCCATGATTCAGGACGGGCGCCGTGGCGCCCTGGCATGAATGAAAATCCCAGGCGCAAATGAGATGCGTATCAAACCCCGACTAATGCCGCGGCGGACGCACCGCCAGGATCAGGGGCATCGCCACCAGGGCGGTCAGGGCGAAGAACATGAAGGCATTGAGATAGCCGATCATCTGCGCCTGACGGCCGATCTCCTGCATCATTGGCAGGGCCTGCTGGATGCTGGGCGCCGCCCCTTCCAGATTCCACAGCGCGGGACGGCCGGGCTGCAGGCGCTCGGCAATCTGGGCGTACGACATCTTCGAAGTGCGGAGCGCCAGGGCGACCGATAGGGATATATGCACCGAACTGCCGAACAGGCGCAGCAGATGGAACAGCGACGAGGTGAGCGGCAACTGCGACGGCGACACCGCGCCCAAGGTGATCACGGTCAGAGGCACCCACACGAAGCCAATCCCCAGGCCGGAGACGAAGCCGGTCCAGGCGAGTTGGAAATAGGTCACGTTGATGTCGAACGAGGCCATTGTCCAACCGGCAAAAACCTGGGCGACGAAGCCCAGAGCGAGCCAGATGCGCGGATCGTAGCGCGAACCCCATAGCAGGATGATGAAGCCGAGGGTCATGCCCAGACCACGGATCGCCAACAGAACGCCAATCATCTCCTCGGGATAGCCGCGCAGGTTCTGCAGCATATTCGGCAGCAGCACGAGGGGCGAATAGCTCAGCATGCCAAACGCGAGGACCAACAGCAGACCAACCGCAAGGTCGCGGTTCGCCAGGATCCGCAGGTCGATATAGGGCTGGCGCCAGGTCAGGCTATGCACCACGAAAAGATACAGGCAGGCGATGCCGGCCAGACATTCGAGGGTGATTTCCATCGAGTCGAACCAGTCGTTGCGCTCGCCACGGTCAACCATCAACTGGAAACAGGCAATGGCAATGGAAAAAAAGATGAAGCCGCGCAGATCCAGACGGTGGCGCCGCTGCGGCTGATCCCGCGGGATCACCACCAATACCGCCATGCAGGCCAAAACGGCAAATGGCAGGCAGAAATAGAACACCGAACGCCAGCCATAGTCCTCGGCCAGGATGCCGCCCAGCCAGGGCGCGATAATCGGCCCAATGGTCACGCCAATGCCGAAGACCGAGGTAACGACGCCATGCTGGCGGCGCGGATAGGAGGACAGCACCAGCGCCATGGTCAAGGGCGTCAGCGGCGCGCCAAACAGGCCCTGGACGGCCCGCAACAGCACCAGAATTTCCAGGTTGGGCGCCAGGGCGCAGCCAAGCGTGGCCAGGGAAAAACCGATCGTCCCGCAGACAATCAAACGGCGCGAGCCAAAACGGTTGTTCAGCCAACCGGTGGCCGGCAGGCCAACCGCGTTGGCGACCAGATAACTGGTTACCACCCAGGCGACCTGATCCCGGGTCGCAGACAGCGAGCCCTGGATCTGCGGCAGCGATACGTTGGCTATGGTAATGGTCATGGCCAGCAGAAAGACCACCAGCACGCTGGTCGCCAGCAGGGCGACCCGCCCGGTGGTCTTGAACTCCATCTGTTCCGCTACCGCCATGGATCACTCTCGGCCCCTAAATGGGAAGCCCATATAGGGTAATTGGTTGGCAAGCTTCCCGCCACCGCCGGCGCGCCCGATGGGTTCGTCATGCGTCCTACCGGTAAACCGCGACACGGGCGCCGCCATTCGGGTGCAACAGCTCACCGGTCACGGGTCTGCATTTTGCGCTGTTGTCGACAACAGTTCAGCATTATGGTTTGGCCCATATCTGGTGAGTATGCGCCGAACGGACGGCGTCCGCCATTGGATCTTGCCTTGGGGGGAAAGACGGATGAGTTACGATCTGATCGTTAAGAACGGCATGATAATCGACGGCTCCGGCGGTGCGCGGTATCCCGGCGATATCGGCGTGAAGGACGGCAAGATCGTCACGATCGGCCGCATTAATGCACCGGCGGACGCGGTCGTGGATGCCGAGGGTCAGGTGGTCACGCCGGGCTTTGTCGACGGACACACCCACATGGACGCCCAAATCTTTTGGGATTCCCTTGGTTCGTGCTCCTGTTACCATGGTGTCACCAGTGTCGTCATGGGCAATTGCGGCTTTACCCTCGCGCCATGCCGCGAGGCGGAGGTTGACTATGTATTCCGCAACCTGGAACGCGCCGAAGACATCAGCCGCGACGCCATGTTGCAAGGGATCAAGTGGAGCTGGGAAACCTACCCCGAATATCTCGACACCATCGACAAGTTGCCGAAGGGAATGAACTACGCCGGCTATGTGGGGCATTCCGCTCTGCGCACCTACGTCATGGGCGAACGCGCCTTCGACGAACAGGCGAGCGAGGACGATTTGGCGGCCATGGTCGCCAATGTCCAGGACGCCGTGAAGGCTGGCGCTATCGGATTTTCCACTTCCCGCAGCCCGGCCCACTTGCAACCCGACGACCGTCCCGTCGCCAGCCGCATCGCTGATTTCTCCGAGGTCGGCGCCATCGTCAACGGTATGGGCGATATAGGCGCCGGTATCTTCCAACTGGCCATGGAACGGGGCACGGACGAGGAATTGCAGGCATTCTACCGCAGGCTCATGACACTCTCCAAGGACAGCGGACGGCCAATTACCTTTGGCAGCCTGACCCGGCGGACCAATCCCGGCGGCTGGAAAGCACTGTACGACATTGTCGAAGACGGTAACCTGAACGGGGCGCGCGTCTTCACACAGGTACAGGCCCGGGAAATCAACGTCATCCTGTCCTTTGAAACACAATTGCCGTTCGATGACTGGCCGGTCTGGCGCGATATCCGCAAATTGCCACTGGAAGCTCAAAAGACCGCACTGCGCGATACGGAAATGAAACGCAGATTGATCGACAGCGGCAGAAATACAGTGTCTAACAAAACCGTCACCGGTGGCGAGGCCCGCCCCCCTGAATGGGATTATTTCTATCTGATGGACAAGGCAACCTGGCCCCACCGCAATCTGGCCGAGATCGCCCGCGAACGCGGCGTGCACCCGGTTGAAGCCATGATCGACATTGCTTTGGAACATGACCTCAAGGTGTTTTTCCGGCAACCCATAGCCAACGAAGACGAAGATGCCGCGTTGCAGATCATGAAGCATCCGTATTCCTGCGTCACCTTCTCTGACTCGGGCGCACATGTCTCGCAGATCATGGATAGTTCCATACAAACCCACTTGCTGAGCTACTGGGTGCGTGACCGGCAGGAATTTTCGCTGGAACAGGCCGTCCGTATGATCACCTACGACACGGCAACCAATTGGGGCTTCCACGACCGTGGCCTGCTGCGCGAAGGCATGGCGGCGGATATCGTGGTATTCGATCCTGACAAGGTTGCGCCGCGCCTGCCGACCGTGGAATACGATCTGCCCTCGGGCGCACAGCGTCTGAAGCAACTGGCGGATGGTATCGCCGCGACGATCATCAATGGTCAAGTGGTGCTGAGAAACAACGAGCACACCGGCGCGCTTCCGGGGCAACTCCTGCGGGGACCGCTGGCCCGGGCATAGTCCCAATTGCCCTTGATCGCGAGACGAATCCTGGGTCTGGTTCGCCTGTCATGCCGCAGCTCCTGGTGGCGGCTACGCTTATAGATATGACAGGTATGCCCGATAGATCCTACCGGCAGGCGATTAAATAGCGGAATTCCGCCGAATTCCGGCCATACTTGCGCACAGCCGGCCGACGGTTAAGGCGATCAGGCAATACCCGGCGCTACCAGGGTGCCAAGGGTTCAATAAGCCGAAATTCCACCCTCGGCCGGGATCACCGCGCCATTGACCATGCGCGATTCATCCGACGCCAGGAATAGCGCGATATTGGCAATGTCCTCCGGTTCCCCAACGCCAAAGGGGTAGCTTTCAAAGGTACTAATCGTGCCTTTCCGGCCCTCGGAGGGCTGTTGCGCCACGTAACGGGATTTGATCCGGTCGGTCTTTATCAAACCGGGACAGATGACATTGGCGCGCACGCCATCCATGGCATAGGCGCCGGCCAGGCTGCGGGTTAACGAGATCAACCCGCCCTTGGCCGAGGCGTAGACGTGGGCCGGATGGTTGCCGCGCAGCGCCACCACGGAAGAAACGTTGATGACCGCCCCACCGCCGCTGGCAATGATCCGCGGGATGCCATACCGGCAGCAAAGGAACGGCCCCTTAAGATCAAGCGGGATGGTGCGGTCCCAGACGGCCATATCCACATCCGTCACCTTGCTGTCTTCCAGCACGGAACCACCCGCGCAGTTGAACAAAATATGCAAGCCGCCGAAATGTTCCACGGCCTGAGCCATCGTCCCATCCACGCTGTCTTCATCCGTCACGTCGGTGGGAATGAAGACCGCATTGTTGCCCGCCTCCAGGGCCGCGGCAGCGCCCAATTCTGGATTGATTTCCGCCACCACTACCTGGGCGCCTTCCCGCGTGAAAATCCGCGCCGCCGCTCGCGCGATGCCCGATCCCGCCCCGGTGATCACCGCGACCTTGCCATCCAACCTGCCCATGTTCGTCTCCATCCTGATATTCCGTTATCGCAACCTACACGCTATAAGGCCGCGCCAACAAGATGGCCGCCATGGATCGCCGCCATAATGTTGCGGGGGGACAGACAATCGCCGATGCGGTGGACGGGGATTTCCCCAAAGGCACCGGCGGCGTCCCCCTTGGCCAGGCTGTCATCGGCCAGGCGCGGCGTCACGAAAACCACTTTGGCGATACCACCCAGGGTCTTCTTCGTCTCGGTGAAAACATTGCGGCAGATCACATCGCCGCCGCGATAATCAATCAACTCATGGGCAGGCAGAATATCCACGCCCGCCTGGTGCAAGCGGCGATGGACGCCAATGGCGCTGCAATAGTTCACGTTCTGGGCGATGCCGGGACGCGGCGTAATCAGGATCAGTTTGTCAAACCGCCGGGCCAGCAAATCCGCCAGACCGTAGGTCGCCGGACCATGGTCCTGATCGAACAGGACCGCCGTGCCCCCAGGGCTCGCCTCACGCCCGGCGGTTTCCCGCAGATACGCGATGGCGTCCACGACAGCATCGGCACCCGCCGCCAGGTTCATGGGCTGGCGCAGAGAGGCGCCGGTGGCAAGCACGATGGCATCCGGGCCCAGAGCCAGGACATCCTTGGCCGCCGACCGCCGGCCCAGGATAAAGCGGACCCCATGGCGTTCGCACATATGCCTTTGATAGTCGATAAGTTTTGCCATTTCGCCCCGTCCCGGCAGCTCACTATCCAGACGCAATTTGCCGCCCACCTGATCGGATGCGCCGAAAACCGTGACCCTGTGCCCCCGCGCGGCGGCGACCCAGGCGGCTTCCAGCCCGGCGGGACCAGCGCCAATCACGGCGATCGTATGGGTGGTGGTGGCCGGGGCCAGGTCTTGTTCCGCCCCCGCCTCGCCCGCCAGGCCCAGATAGGGGTTGTGATGTTCAGCCAGGGGCTTGCCGGCATGAATTTCGCCCCAGCACCAGTTGTCAAAGACCGAGGGCCGAATATCCGCCCGCCGGCCTGCTGCCGCCTTGCGGGCCCAGGCGGCGTCCGCAATATGGGCCCGGGTCATGCCGACCAGATCGCCATAACCTTCGGCGACGATCTTTTCGGCCAGATCAGGGTCGCCGATCCGGCCCAGGGCCATGACTGGAATGCCGTTTGCCGCCGCGCGCATACGTTTAGGGATATCGATGAAATGACCGGGCCGGAAATGCAGGTCGGGCACATGGTTTTCCAGGGACAGACTGAAATTGCCCTGGCCATGGGCGAAGTAATCAAAATTCCCGGTCTGGGCCAGATACCCGGTCAACCGGGCGGCCTCCTCCACGTCGATCCCCCCCGGCACGCCCTCGTCGCCGGGCATTTTCAGGCCGATGATGAATTCCGCGCCGCAGGCATGCCGGATGCCGTCGGCGATATCGCGGACAAAGCGCGTGCGCCCCTCTACCCCGCCGCCGTAAACATCGTTTCGGGTGTTGGACCAGGGCGACAGGAACTGCCCGATCAGATAGCCGTGCGCGCCGTGCAGTTCGATGCCCGCGAAGCCGCACCGGCGCAGCCGTTGCGCCACCGCAATATAGGCCGCCGCCACACGCGCGATTTCCGCCCCCGACATCACATGGGGCACGGTCCAGCTCAAGGCGTCAGGCTGTTCAGACACGCCCATGGGTGATTTGGTGGGGTGCCACAATTGTTGCCGCCCCGGATGCCAAAGCTGGCCGACCAGCAGGGCGCCGGCCGCGTGTACACCCTGGGCGACCTGTTTGAAGCCCGCATCGTTGCCGTCATCAAAGCCGGTAACCACCGCGCCATGGGCGAGGGCCTCCGGATCAACGGCGATAATCTCTGAAACAATCAACCCGGCGCCGCCCTTGGCGCGCTCCACAAGAAAATTGCGCCATTTTTCGGTAATGCGGTTGCCCAGGCCGAAATTCGTCAGGGTCGCGGGCAGCGCGACCCGATTGCGTACCTGCCGCTGGCCGATCCGCAGGGACGAGAACAAAGACGGATAGGCGGTCATGACAATGAAATCCTTCTCAATGATGGGCCCGGTTAGGCTAAGCTATCGGAAAGGCATCGTCACCTATCCGCACCATAAGGAGACCCCATGGCGTTTGATCTGATCCTGCGCAACGCCCGCATTGCCGGGGCCGCGGCCCAGGCGCCGCTGAACGATATCGGCATACGGGGCGGGAGCATCGCCGCGATTGAGCCGCAACTGGCGGCGGACGGCGCGGAGCGGGATGTTGGCGGCCTGTTTGTCTCACCCGGTCTGATCGAGACCCATATCCATCTGGATAAATCCCGCATCATGGACCGCTGCAGCGCCGCGCCCGACCGGGGCACGGATCACATGGCGCGTGTCGCCGCCGTGAAACCGGGTTTCACCCAGGAAGATGTCTATCACCGCGCCCAGGCCACCGTGGAACAATGCCTGGTCAACGGCGCCAGCCATATGCGCACCCATGTGGAACTGGACCCCAATGTAGGCCTACGTGGTTTCGAGGCATTGCGGCAGTTGGCGGCGGACTATCGCTGGGCCATCGACATCGAAATCTGTGTCTTTGCCCAGGAGGGTTGGACCAATGCGCCGGAAACCGACCGCAACATTGTCGCAGCGCTGAAAAATGGCGCAGCGGTGGTGGGTGGCGCGCCGGGCTATGATCCGGACCATGGCGGCCAGATCAGGCGGATCTTCGAACTGGCGCGGGAATTTGATGTGGACGTGGATATCCACCTGGACGTGGGCCACACCATTGACGATATGGACATTCACCTGGTCTGCGAACTGACCGAGACATTCGGTTGGGGTGGCCGGGTGGCGGTGGGTCACGGCACCAAGTATTCCTGTCTGCCGCCCGCGCAATTGCGCGACCTGGGCGCCCGCCTCGCCGATACTGGCGTGGCCGTTACCGTCTTGCCGGCGACGGATCTGTTCGTCATGGGCCGGCATCTCGATCATGGCGTGATCCGCGGCGTGGCAGACGCCAATGCCCTGTTGGCCTGCGGCGTCAACTGTTCACTGTCCACCAACAACGTGCTGAACCCGTTCACGCCATTTGGCGATTGTTCCCTGGTGCGCATCGCCAATCTGTATGCCAATGTGGCGCAACGGGGCGGCGAAGATGAACTAGTGGATATTTTCGAGATGCTGACCCATCGTTCGGCCCGGCTGCTGCGGCGGGACGATTATGGTATCGCCCCCGGCAAGCCGGCGGATCTGGTGGTCTGGAATGCGCAAAGCGGGGCCGAGGCGGTGGCGACCATTGCCCGACCGCTGTATGGCTTCAAACGTGGCCGGCAAAGCTTTAGCCAGAGCCTACCGGAACTGCATCGGCCATAGGATTTGACGGCAGCGGCGCATGACGAGGACGGCGGGATGACGATCAAGGTAATCGGCGCGGGATTTGGCCGTACGGGGACACTGTCAATGAAGGCGGCGTTGGAGCATTTGGGCCTGGGTCCCTGCTATCACATGCTGGAGGTGGTGGGCAGGCCCGACAAGGCCGATGCCTGGTACGCAGCCGCACAGGGCGGGCCGGCCCAGTGGGGTACGACGGATTGGGGCGGCCTTCTGGCAGGCTATCAATCCTGTGTCGATTGGCCGGCCAGTTATTTCTGGCAGCCGCTGTCCGACCACTATCCCGATGCCAAAGTGATCCTGACCGTCCGCGATGAAGCGGCCTGGTGGAATAGCATAAACAATACCATTCTGCATAATATGCGCCGCAGCGACCCGATAACCGACCCGGACCGCCTGCGCATGCGTCGCATGTCGCGGGATTTGATCGTCGGCCGGGTCTTCGGCGGCATCCTGGATGATCGCGCGCATGCCCTCGCCGTCTATCGCCAGAATATCAAGGACGTCACGGAAACCCTGCCCAAGGACCGCCTGCTGGTCTTCGACGTGGCCCAAGGGTGGCCTCCGTTATGCGCATTCCTCAATCTCCCCATTCCCGACACCCCTTTCCCCCGCACCAACAGCACCAGCGAATTTCAGGAACGCGCGGCGGCGAACAGGGCTAATACTGTGCTGTCCCGATAAGAATCCGTAGAGGCGGAAAACCGGTTACAATAAACTCCAGGTGTCAAACAGGAGGTTTATGGCCATGGAATTCGGTGTTCATTTCGTCAACTCCACCTATCCGGAACCTGATCGGGCGGTGGAATTCTGCCGCGCGGCGGAGCGCGTTGGCTTTGCCTTTGCCGTGACCATCGAACATGTGGTCTGGCCCACCGACTACAGCTCCGTCTATCCCTATTCACCCAGTGGCAGGCTGCCCGGCGATCTTTCCATCTCACTGCCCGATCCGCTGATCTGGATGACCCATGTGGCGGCGCGGACGGAACGGCTGCGTTTTATGACCGGGGTACTGATATTACCCCAGCGCAATCCCCTGGTTCTGGCGAAACAGCTCGCCACCATGGATTACCTTTCAAGCGGACGGATCGAACTGGGCATTGGCGTCGGTTGGCTGGAGGAAGAGTTCGATGCCCTGGGCATACCTTTTGCGCGGCGGGGCAAGCGGACGGACGAATATGTCGAAGCGATGCGCGCCCTATGGGCCCGGGATGATGCGGACTACGCGGGCGAATTCGTCAATTTCAAGGGTATGAGTTGCAACCCAAAACCAGCCCAGATTCCCCTGCCCATTATCGTCGGCGGTCACAGCGAATTCGCGGCCCGGCGCGCCGGCCGCCTGGGCAACGGCTATTTTCCCGCTACCGGCTGGGCCGGCGATCTCAAGCCATTGCTGGCCATGGTCCGCGAAGAGGCCGACAAACACGGCCGCGACCCGGATCAGATCCAGATCATCACCGGGTTAGACCCCGCGGATATGGTCGGTTCCGCGCAACGCATGGCGGAACTGGGCGCCACCCGGGTGGTGGTGCCGTCGGCCCCGTTCAGCCAGGATATAGCAGGCAGCCTGGAACGATTCGCGGCCGAGGTCATCGCGCCCGTACAGGAACGCCTGGGCAGTTAAACCTAACGGAGTCCAGTTCAATCGTGCGCGCGCGTATCGCATTGCCGCCCAAACACTGGACCGGCGACGGTTCTGTCGCCGGCAGCAGCCGCAACGTCCGTACAATAACGTCCGTATAATAACGTCCGTACAATGATGAACAGTCTGAAGAGAGAGATACAATGAAACGGAAATTCGAAGTGTTTGGCCACGTGACGGGTTTGGCGGCGGCCATCATGATATTCGCGGCACCTGGCATCGCGAATGCCGCCGACGATGCGAAAACCATGGACCAGCCGATCAACTGTGCGACGGCGGAAGGCGATTTGCGGGTTATCGAGTCGGAGAAACAGCATGTGAAAAAACAGGCGGTTTCAGGCATTTTTGCCATCACGCCGGCTGGTTTCCTGCTTAACGCTATAGCCGGCGCCACTGACAAAGACGGCAAGGCGAAGCACGACGATTACAACGCCCATCTGGATGCCCGTGCGGCCGCGATAAAGCAAAAACGCAACCTAAACTGATACCGGGAGAATCCACGGCGCGCGCTTGCAGGATCATCGTCAATATCGACGGTGACCAACGCAACTATGACGTCACCAACCCGTGACGTCACCAATATGGATCAGCGCCTGAACAGTTAGGCATATCTGAACTAGACCCCATGTCCGTTTGAAGCTGGGGTGACCCGCCTCAACCTTGTGCATCGACCACGGCCAGGGCCGAGATATTGACGATGCCGCGCGAGGTGACGGCGGTGGTCACAATATGGGCCGGCTTGGCCGCACCCAGCAGAATCGGGCCGATGGAAACCGCGCCGGTCAGGGTCTTGACCACATTGCAGGTGATATTGGCGGCATCCAGTGTCGGCATAACCAACAAATTGGCCGTACCCTGCAAGATCGCGTCGGGAAACAGGCGCCGGCGGATGGCCTCGTCCAACGCCGCATCGCCTTGCATTTCCCCATCTACCGCCAGATCCGGCGCCGCCTGTTTGATCAAGGCCAGGGCCTTCCGCATCTTGTTGGATGACGTGCTTTTGGCCGCGCCATAGTTGGAATGAGACAACAGGGCCACGACGGGCGCATTGCCAAAACGGCGTACCTGATCGGCGGCCAACAGGGTCGTAGCAGCGATTTCCCTGGGTGATGGGTTGGCGACCGCCTGGGTATCGCACAGGAACACGGTCTGGCCCTGGGGCATGACCAGGACACTCAGGCTGGCCAGCCTATCGACCCCGTGGCGTCGGCCAATCACCCGCTCCACATCGCCCAGATGTTCAGGGTAGTGACCGACCGCGCCACAGATCATGGCATCGGCCGCGCCACCCGCCACCATCAGGGCCGCAATGATGGTGGTGTTTTTACGGGCCATGACCTGCGCCTGTTCCGGCGAGACATCCTTGTCCCGCATTTTTTCCTGATAGAGCGGCCACAGAGTGGCGAATTGGCCGTAGTCATCGGGATCAAGCAGCTCAAAATCCCGGCCCGCCCGCAGGCGCAAACCAAGTTCGGTAATCAGTTCGCCGATCACGCCCGGGCGGCCAATCAGGATCGGCCGGCAGACCTTGTCATCGACCAGCACCTGGGCCGCGCGCAGCACCCGTTTGTCCTCGCCCTCCGCATAGACCACCCGTTTGGAGGCTGCGGCATCCGTCCGGACCTGCTCGAACACCGGCTTCATGGTCATGCCGGATTTATAGACAAAGCGTTCAAGGGTCTCGCGATAGGCATCGAAGTCGGCAATAGGCCGTTTCGCGATGCCGCTGTCCATGGCCGCCCGCACCACCGCCGGCGCAATCTGCAATATCAGGCGGGGATCGAACGGTTTTGGGATCAGGTAATCCCGGCCAAAGGCCAGGGTCTCGCCCCGATAGGCCTGGGCCACTATTTCCGAGGATTCCGCCATGGCCAGATCAGCGATGGCGTAAACCGTCGCCCGCTTCATCGCTTCATTGATCTCGGTCGCGCCGCAGTCCAGCGCGCCGCGAAACAGATAGGGAAAGCACAGCACATTGTTGACCTGGTTGGGATAGTCCGACCGCCCCGTCGCCATCACCACGTCATCACGGGCGCCGTGGGCGACCTCTGGCAAGATTTCCGGATTGGGATTGGCCAGGGCCAGGATCATCGGCTTGGCCGCCATGGATTTGACCATGGCCCCATCCAGGACATTGGGCCCGGACATGCCCAGGAAAACATCCGCGCCCTTGATGGCGTCGGCCAGGGTGCGGTCGGCGGTGTCCTTTTCGTAAACCTTCTTGGTGGGATCGATACTGCCATCCCGGCCCAAATAGACCACGCCCTTGCGGTCGGTGATGTAGATATTTTCGACCGGCATGCCAAGGCTGACCAGCAGGTTCAGCGAGGCAATGGCCGCCGCCCCCGCGCCGGAGGTCACCACCTTGACCGCGTTCAGGTCCTTGCCGACAAAACGCAGGCCATTGACCAGGGCGGCGCAGACACAGATGGCGGTGCCGTGCTGATCATCATGAAAGACCGGGATCTTCATGCGCGCTTTCAGCCCGTCCTCAATCTTGAAACACTCCGGCGCCTTGATATCCTCCAGGTTGATGCCGCCAAAGGTCGGCTCCAATGCCTGGACAATTTCGATGAACTTGTCCGGATCGGTTTCGTCTATCTCGATATCGAAAACGTCGATGCCGGCGAATTTTTTGAACAGGACGGCCTTGCCCTCCATCACCGGTTTGGCCGCCAGCGCGCCGATGGCGCCCAGGCCCAGCACGGCAGTGCCGTTGGTGATAACACCGACCAGATTGCCACGCGCGGTGACGGCGGCGGCGGCGTCCGGATTTTCCACGATCAACTCGCACGGAGCGGCGACGCCGGGGGAATAGGCCAGGGCCAGGTCGCGCTGGTTGGCCAGCGGTTTGGTGGGGACGACTTCGATCTTGCCGGGTGTGGGCCAGCGGTGAAAATGAATGGCGTCCCGCTTCAGGTCCTCGGCTATTTGATTCTGATATTGGTCCTGCGTCATATCACGCCCCCGTCATCCAGAGCATGTTTCTTAGAAACATGCTGTGACTCTTAAGAATAGAGCAATTGAAAACTGCTCTAGCAAGGCAGACCTGTCCACCTCAAATCTGCTTACATAGGGCACCGTCGGGACGTGGAATTCAACCTGTACGATGAAATTGCAACAATGATGCGGGACAGAGCTTGACCATTAGGCATCGATCAGGACCGCGCCGTCGGCGCGCCGGATGCGGGGGGAATTGTTGCGTTCGGCCACCAGGTCTTCCGCCGACCAGCCGAGATTGCCGTGGCAGCCAATGCCATAACGCACCACGGCCTCATCCGAGAACTGCCTGAACGCCGGAACGTTGAGCCAGATTCGCATCAGCAGCCGCATGCGGTTCTCCACCCGTTCCACCGCATGGGCGTCGCGGCCGTGCAAAATGGTATAGTTGTTGCAGAACTGGACATCGCCGTTTTGGAAGGGGAAGGCCAGCCTTGTTTCCGCTGCAATCTCGTCGATCAAATCCAGGATGGCTTCGTCCTCTTCGGACATGGGTTCGTTCTTGCGCGCATTGGCCGAGACCATCCAACTGCGGTTATAGCGGCAGGATACGACCCCGTTGACCTGGCTGAACAATGGCACCCGGTAGCCAGAAGTGGGGCTTTCCCCGGCGGCGTGCTCGCCCATCCGGTCCCACTCAAAGCCCGCCTGCAGGCGCGGCATAAGATCCGGCCGGCGCCTGAGGACCTCATTGTAGATGGTGGTGGAACTGGCCAGGTGGCTTTGCGGGGCATCCGCGGCCTGGCGCACGCACAGCAGGGAAACAATATCCATCAGGTCCACGTGCAGCCGCACGAATTTGGGAAAGCCGACGGCGCGCGAGCCCTGGTTCGGTTTCAAGGCGCCGGCAGTGACATAGTGAACAAGGCCCGCGTCACTGTTCTGGGTCATGCCCGTGCCGATGTGGCTGCACAAACCGTAATACATCAACTCCAAATCCGGATTGTCGTGGGCCGCGACCGGAAAGCCGCGCAGCAGGGCAAAACCGCGGCCGGACTGCAAATCGCCGGCGATGGATGTCAGCATCCTCGACAGCTTCGGCAGGCGAAAATCCGCCGCCGAGATATCCGCCAATTTCAAGCCGCTCTTCCTGACCGCCGCAAGGGCCGTTTCCAGCTCGCGAATATGGCTGTCTTCAAGGGCATATTCCCAGGACCGGTCCGTCTCCAAGTCGGTGCCATACCAGGCACTGCCATCGGTCACGGGCGCGATTGTTCTATCGTCCATAGGCTATTTTCCCCTCATCATTATTGCCACGATTGTCGCGACTATCGCGAACTTACGTGGGCCGGCTGCCTTGCAGCAGAATGCGTTGATGCAGGCGCCGTTGGCCGACGGGGAAATCCATGTTGACGGCATGCACCAGACAGCGGTTATCCCAAATCAACAGATCACCCACCCGCCATTCATGATCATAGCGGTAACGCGGCTGCGTCATGGCCGCATGGATGAAATCCAGAATCTCCTCGCTTTCCCCATGCGCCACATCCAACACCCGGTCGGTCCGGTTGGCGTTAAAATAGAATGACTTTTTCCCCGTATCCTCGTGGGTACGCACCAGGGGATGGACTACTTCCGGTGTTTCGTCCACCTCCGCCTGGGTCCGCGCCTTGGGCCGTGCCGGCGCGCGCGCCGTATCATAGCCATGCACCGCCCGCAGGCCAGCCAATCGGTCTTTCTCTGCCGGGTCGAGATCTTCATAGGCGAGCCGGGTATTGCAGAAACTGGTTTGACCACCACTGTCCGGGATTTCGATGGACTGCAGCAGCGTCGCCTTGGCCGGAACTTCAAAATAGGAATCATCCGTATGCCAACCGGTCAGCCGCACCTGCCGTAAATCCTGCGGCTTATCGTCAGGTGAGGCGTAGGTGCTGTCCAGAATCGATACTTCCGGCGCTTCTGCATCGCGCTGATTACGCAGTAGCTGCAATTGCGGTTCGCCAAACCGGCGGGCAACGTTGGCAAAATCCACCGGGCGCAACGGCGCACCGCGAAAACATAAAAGGTGATGTTCGAGAAACGCCTCCCGCACCGCCCCGTCGTCGTCGCCCGCCAGCGGCCGCGAGAGGTCCAGGCCTGTAATTTCCGCGCCCAACGCGTCGGACAGGGGCTTAATATGCAAGGCCATGATAGCGTCCTCTTGGCTGGCTTGTGGAACGGATGCGCGATTATAGGGCGCTTGGATAAATGATGAAATACCCCTCCCCCGCAGATAATAGAGCATTCGAGGCATACCGTTTCGCCTCTGCCAGGGCGGAATACTTTGAATGGCTCGTCCTCTATCCAGGTCCGCGCCAACGAATCATTCGAAAAAACGGAGTATCCGGTTTCCGAAGCCGTCGCAGGTCAATGGGATGGCGATCAGAACCGGCATGATGTACGACCCCAAGCCGGCCATGCCCTGGCTGCCCCTGTTATTTTATCGCGCCGGCCGTCAGACCGGAGACGAAGTAGTCCATGAAGAAAGCAAAGACCAGGATAATAGGCAGCGCGGCGGTGAAGCAGGCCGCCATCAGCGAGCCCCAATAGTAGATATCGCCGCGGATCAGCTCGGTTATGACGCCGACCGAAAGGGTTTTCGCGGTCTCGTCCTGGATGAAGACCAGGGAATAGAGCAATTCGTTCCAACACAGCGTGGCGGAAAACAGGACGGCGCACATAATGCCCGGCATCGCCATGGGCAGGACGACCCGGCACAGCGCGCCCAGGCGCGAGCAACCGTCGAGATAGGCGCACTCCTCCACTTCGACGGGAATGGTTTTGAAATAGCCCAACAGGAGCCACGTCACGAACGGGATCAGAAAGGTCGGATAGGTCAATATCAACGACCAGTAGGTATCGCGGATTGGTACGTAGTCGTCAATGGTATTGATGACATCGATCAGGGGCAGAAACAGAAGGGTCTGCGGCACCAGGTAGCTGATAAAGACGGCAACGCCAAATATTTCAACCCCGCGGAAGCGGAGTCGCGCCAGCGCATAGGCGGCAAGCGTTCCAATCGTGACCGAGATGATGGTTGAGGCCACTGTGACGATGAAGGTGTTGAGCATCCAATGCTCGAAATAGCCGGTGTTGGTGGCCAGGTAGGCGTAGTTCTCGGTCGCCACCCCGGTGGCCCAGAACGGCGACTGGCCGAGGTTGTTGATCTCCCGGTCCGATTTAATCGAGGTGATGAACATGATGTAAAAGGGAAACAGCGCAAAGAAAACATACGGCAATAGCGCGATATAGTTCGCCATGGATTTACGCTGGCGCCAGACCGGAACCTTGTTCAGGACCAGCGCACGGCCATCACTGGCCGTTAACGTCGCCTCGCCGGAACTCATGGCAGGTATCCCTTCCAACGACCGCGTCCGGCACGGCCTCCGCCGGTCATTTCGATGTCGAAAATAGCCTAAGAGCTCAATACGTCATTCGCGGAAGCCCTGGAGTCCGGTGCCAAAAAATTCGAGATTGCGCGGTAGACCGACTAAACGATACACTGATGACCTTGCCATGCAAGCGATCTCTGGGAGGGGAATTGTTGAAGGTGAATGTGCCTTTGACGGGACCCGAGGCGGCGGAAGCGATCGAGCGGTGCTCGCGCGCGCTGGCGGCGCGGTCGGATTATCCAGAGGCCGCGCGGCTGCTCGTCGCGTTGCTGCAGCGCTACGAATTCAATGTCGAGACCAACATTTCGCCGCGCGGTCTGAAAGCTGCGTTCGCGTTCGCGAATGTCGATCGGCAGGCGCTGTGCAACGGCGCACTTGCTTTTCTGAAATACCGCCCGCCACTCGCCGACGCGCTGGCGCGCGGCCGGGGCGACGGCTGGGACGCAGCGGCGGCACTACTCACCCGCAAGGGCGCGCGGCTGTTGCGCAACAGATTGTTCTCGGCCGCCCTGATCCATGGTGTCGTCGCCGACATCGAGATCGAATTCCTGCTGACCGCGCTGCGGCGGCGCCTACTGCTGTCGCCGGCGCTGCTCGTGGTGCGGCCGGTCTATGAATTCGCTTGCGTGCTGATCCGGCAGTGCCTGAACAACGAATACGTTTTCTTCGCCGATGAGGACGAAAGGGCTCGTCTAGGCGAACTGAATGTGGATATCGACGCGATGTTCGAAGGCGACGCGGCGGCGGGCGGCGTGTTCCTGCTGTGGTCATTGTATCGTCCGATTCACGAAACGCTCGGTCATCAGGCGCGCGCCACCGACCAGGTGTCGCCCCGGGTCCTGCGCGCCGTGCTGTGCGACGAACTGGAAGCCCGCCGGATGGAGGCCGCGCATGCGGACGGTCTGCGCCGGTTAACGGCGGTCACCGACGAAACCTCCCGCCGGGTCGCCGGCCAGTATACGAACGACCCGTATCCGCGGTGGCTCAGCCTGCAAGCGCCGCAACCGGGAGGCGCCAAGGATCGCATGCGCGGCCATTTCTCCGCCGATGCACTCGCCGTCATCGACGGCCCGTGCGATGTTCTGATCGCCGGCGCCGGAACCGGCCGTCAGGCGGTACATTCGGCCATCGGTTACGGCGCCGGGTCGCGGGTGCTGGCAATCGACCTGAGCGCGCCGAGCCTCGCCTACGGCGCGCGCATGGCCGAAACGCTGGGGGTGGCGAACTTGCGCTTCGCGATCGGCGACATCCTGTGCCTCGACGAGACCGGCGCGCGCTTCGATGTGATCGAATGCGTCGGCGTCCTGCATCACATGGCCGATCCCTATGAAGGGTGGCGCGCGCTGCTCGACCGGCTCCGACCCGGCGGGCTGATGCTGATCGGGCTATACAGCGCTATTTCTCGCCAGGTCATTCGGGCGCTGTCCGAAGACCCGGATTGGCCGGGTCCGGACGCAGACGATGACGGGCTGCGCGCCTACCGCCGAAAGCTGATGGACCACGCGTCCGGCGAAGATGGTTTCGCGCTGACGAAATCAGTCGATTTCTTCACCAAGAGCGGCTTCCGCGATCTCGCCTTACACGTCAGCGAACGGCCATGCGCGATCCCGGAGATTCGCGACTTCATGAGCGCCCACGGGCTCGAATTCCACGGCTTTAGCCTGCCGGACGAAACCTTGCGGGCCTATGCCGACGCCTTCCCCGATGACGAACCCACCGGCACGCTCGATCACTGGTGGGCGTTCGAGCGGGACAACCCGCAGACCTTTAACAGCATGTACTTGTTCTGGTGCCGTAAGTGAGTGATATCAGGCGTCACGGCGGTCGGTCATACGACCTTTTCGCTCTCCGGGTCGATCAGATGCATATGCGCCATGTCGATGGTGAAGTCCATCGGCTCGCCGACCTGGCTAACCGCCCGCGGCCGCGATCGGGTCGTGATTTCGGTTTCGCCGACATTGATGAACACCATGGTGTCTATGCCCATGGGCTCGAGCACGACAACATCGGAAGTGAAATCGAGATGCGTTGGTTCGGTATGCGGACGCTTGTCGCTGATATGTTCGGGTCGAATACCAAACAGCATCGGCTTTCCGATATAGGGGCTGTAGCGGTCTCCACGGTCTGGCGGCGCGGCAAACGACAGATTATCCGTCAGTCGGATCGCCAAACCGCCGTTCTCGGCTTCGACTTGGCAGGGTAGGAAGTTCATCGAAGGCGAGCCGATAAAGGAAGCCACGAATAAGGTTTGGGGGGCGTCGTACATTTCCTCCGGCGTGCCGACCTGCTCGATTATGCCTTCGTTCATCACGACGATCCGATCGGCCAGGGTCATCGCCTCGACCTGGTCGTGGGTGACATAGACGACGGTAGTCTTAACCCGCTGGTGAATCTTCTTGATTTCCGTACGCATCTGCACCCGAAGCTTGGCATCCAGGTTGCTCAAAGGTTCATCGAACAGGAAGACCTGGGGATCGCGAACGATGGCGCGGCCCATGGCCACGCGCTGGCGCTGGCCACCAGAAAGCTGTTTCGGCCGCCGTTCCAAAAGCTCCCCAATATTCAGAATATCCGCAGCCGCCCTAACGCGGCGCTCAATTTCATCTTTCGGTGTCTTACGGAGCTTCAAACCGAATGACATGTTCTGATAGACGCTCATGTGCGGGTAGAGCGCATAGTTCTGGAACACCATGGCGATGTCCCGGTCCTTCGGCGGAACATCGTTGATGATCCGGTCACCGACCTCAATAATACCGGCGGTAATATCCTCCAGTCCCGCGATCATGCGCAACGTCGTCGTCTTGCCGCAACCCGACGGGCCCACCAAGGCGATGAATTCGTTATGCGCGATATCCAGATTGATACCGCGCACCGCCTCAACGTCATCGTAAAACTTCCAGAGGTCTCGCAAAATTATTTCGGCCATCTCATACTCTTCTTTTTCTTCTGTTTGAAACGCGACATTCGAGGCGCGGCGGTCTGCCGTCGGCAGATCACCGCCGCTACTTGATCGCGCCGGCGGTCAGGCCAGAGGTGAAGTAGTCCATGAAGAAACCATAGATCATGATGATCGGCACCGCGCCAATAAAGCAGGCCGCCATCAATGACCCCCAATAGTAGATGTCGCCCCGGATCAGTTCGGTTATGACGCCGACCGAAATTGTCTTCTGGGTCTCGTCCTGAATAAACACCAGGGAATAAAGCAGTTCGTTCCAACTGAGCGTGATGGAAAACAGGATCGCGCACATAATGCCCGGGATCGCCATGGGCAAGACGACCCGGAAAAGCGCACCGAGGCGCGAGCAGCCGTCAAGATAGGCACATTCCTCGACCTCCACCGGGATGGTCTTGAAATAGCCCATCAGCAGCCAGGTCACGAACGGGATCAGGAACGTCGGATAGGTCAGGATGAGCGACCAATAGGTATCGCGGATCGGGACATAGTCGTCGATGGTGTTGATGACATCGATCAGTGGAATAAAGAGCAGTGTCTGCGGTATCAGATAGGTAATGAAGACGGCAACGCCGAACAGTTCAACGCCGCGAAAACGCAAACGCGCCAGGGCATAAGCCGCGAGCGTCCCGATCGATACCGAGATCACGGTCACCGCCACCGTGACGATCAAGGTGTTGACAAACCAGTGATTGAAGAAGCCGGTGTTGGTGGCCAGATAGACATAATGTTCGGTGGCGATGCCGGTCGCCCAGAACGGCGAGTTGCTCAGATTGTTGATCTCCTGATCTGTCTTAATCGAAGTGATGAACATGATGTAGAAGGGAAACAGCGCGAAGAATACATACGGCAGCAGCGCGATATAGTTTGCCGCTGCCTTGCGCCGCCGCCAGACCGGGACCTTGTTGCGGACAACCTCCCGGCCATCGCTGCCGGTTAACGTTGCGGTACTGCTGCCGGTTAACGTTGCGGTACTAAAGCTCATGTGAAGTATCCCTTCTCACCATCCGCAACAAAAAGACCACGATCAATACCAAAATCGGGAACAGGAACAGCGCGACCGCCGCACCCAGAGCGATTTCGTGATTGAGGATGCCGTAGGTGAAGGAGTAAGTGGAGAACAGATGCGTCGAGTTCATCGGACCGCCCCTGGTCAGCACATAAATGATGTTGAATTCGCCCAGCGTGAAGATCGTCGAGAACAGGATGATGATGGCCAGCACGGGCCGCAACAACGGCAGCGTGATGGAGCGGAACTTCCTCCAGGTCGAGGCCCCGTCGATTTCAGCGGCGTCGTAAAGATGTTCCGGGATCGACATCAATCCGGCCAGGATGGTGATAATAAAAAACGGTATGCCGCGCCAGATGTTGACGAAGATCACCGAGGCCATGGCCAGGGTCGGATTGCCGAGAAAATTATAAGGTCCGAGGCCAAACATCGTAAACGGCCAGGTGTTCGCCAGGATCCAGTTGATGTGGCTGTAGGTCGGGTCCAGGATCAGCCACCAACCCAGCGTGGTAAGCGCCGTTGGCGCGACGAACGGCAGCAGCACGGAGCCGCGGAAGAAGCGCTTTAGCTTCAGAATACGCTGCAACAGCAGCGCACAGGTGAGACCCAGCACGACCTTGAAGACGACAGACCAAAAGGCGAACAGCAAGGTGTTCCAGATTGTCATGAGAAAGATATCGTCTTCGGTCAGGATATAAATAAAGTTTTCCAGACCGACATACGACGACGGCTCGCCGACAAAGGCGTCGGAGACGCTGAACCAGACCGCCAGGAAGAACGGATAAACCACCAGCGAAATCATGACGATGATCGCAGGCAGCAGAAAACCGTAGCCGTCGATGTCGGGGCCAAATCTGCGCCGCAACTCCGAACGGCGTGAGGCGGGCGGTGACGCTGCCACCGCCCGCTCGACATTAGGTACGCTCACCATGGCGCGTCAATCACCCGAGGATGGTCAACAAGCCAGGTCTCTTTATTGGCATCCAGCACGCCGGCTACCCCCGCTTCGCGGCCCGTTTGTAGATCCGCGTCATTTGCGAATCCAACTTCTCGATCGCCTCTTCGGGTGTGACCTTGCCGATCGCCATGGACGCCACCGCATCGGGCAGCAGGTATTGATCAACGACCGTCTGCACGGCTGCGGTCGGCACGCCAGGCCAGCCAATGGCATGCGTGTACCAGCCGATAAACGGCGCGAAATAGTACTTGGGATTGGACGCGTAGAGAGGATGCAACGCGTTCCCGGCAAGCACCGGCTGATTGTATCCCTGACTCGCGGTCAAAAGCCTTTCAGCATTCTCTTTCGAGAAATGGAAGGCAAGAAACTCCTTGGCCAATTCCTTTTCCTTGGAGAACTTCCAAACCCCGGCGTTGTTGAAAGACGCGGCCATATGCCGGCCTGCCGGGCCTGCCGGCGGCATGATGTGATTCATTGACTGATGGACCAGCCGGTCGGTGCCTTCGACCATTGTTTTGGCCTTGACCGCCGAACGGTAGGCACTGATCGGGTTCAGGATCATGCTGCACTTGCCGGAGTTAAAACACACGTTGTTGTTGCGGTCATCCCAGGCCAGGACTTCATCGGTCATGGCATCTTGATAAAGCGCCTTCATGAACTTGAAGGCTTCCAGCGTCTCTTTCGAGTTGACGGCGACGGTCTTGCTGTCCGCGTCCACCATCTTGGCGCCATAGGACCACATGATACCACGCAGAATCATGTTTGAATCGACCGAGTGGGCGATCTGAATGCCGAGCGGATGGCCTTTCTTCTTCAGCTTGGCGCCGACCCGATGCACATCTTCCCAGGTATCGGGCAGGTTCTCGCCAATTTCGGCGATCAGATCCGTGCGCAGCGCCAAGGGGAACGAAATGAAGTACCATGGAATGGCTTTGTAATGGCCATCATCGCCCTTGCCCACCACGGTATCTGTCCAGCCGCCGCCGGCCGCGCCAATCTTAGCATAGAGGTCGTCGAGACTCTCCAGATGCTTGGAATAGAGATGCGGGGTGGAGTTGCCCACAGCAACGAGATCATGCCCCTTTTGCCCCTGCACCTCACCTGCGAGTACCGCCGGCAACTGTAAATGGGCGACACGGTCCAGACGTGTCGTAACACCGGCTGCCTTGCCGAATTCCATCAGCTGCCGCTCCAGTTCCTCATCAGAAGCCGGCACGAAATGCGAATTCACGAGCATTTTCAGCTCGCGTGACTGCGCCGTCGCCGGAGCGATACCGGTCGCCAGTATGCCCGCCAGGCCGCCGGTCACTAGGGCGGCGTCCTGCAGGAATTTCCGCCGACTGGGCGAACCGGAGAGTTTTTCATTCTTCGTTAGTGCAGTTTTCTTGGCCATCTTATTTCTCCCTGAGCTAAGTGATTATTTGTTTGAACTAGGCCTGTACTGTTCGCGTTCGTCCCTTCAAGTTCCGCATTAACCGGCACGGATTAGCCGGCGTTTTGTGGCAGTATCATCCTCATGCACCCGACCTGCCCTCAACTGCCCGTCTGTATCGCCTGCCAGTAATCGGCATTCAGGTTCCAAAGGTGAGCGTCGTGCGCGGATTCCAGACAACCGCGAAGACTCGGATAGATCCGCAATTGGACATCCAGCCCGCAGCTTGCCAACGCGCCATGGGCAAGGTTCCGGGCTGCCCGTGACAATCTCCCCATCGCCGACCCCGAGACAGCGGCCTGGACCAGGCCATCGCGCACCATGGCCTCGCCGCCACGGTCTTCAGGCAGCGCATTGACCAAACGGGAGAGCCAGCGCACCGTCGCGGTCCGCACCCGATCGGCATCGACAATGCGGCTGCCGGCCAGGCGCAGCGTCTCCTTGGCAAGGATAATTTCCGCGTCGCTCAGGGGATTGCCATCGCCGGCCTGGGATATGGGCACCAAGGTCACGTTTTCACCGACCTCAACGCTGACCCGGGAGAGACCCAATTCGGCGAGGCGGCTTTCGGCAATGGAAATCCGCACCGCGACCTGGCTGCGAAGGGCCGTTATTGTCAGCACCTGCAGTGCGTCCAGACGGATCTGGCGCCCCTGCGGTTCAAAACCCGTGACGCGAATATCATCGGCGCCGGCCAGTTCATAAGCCGTTCCGCCCGGCGGCGAGACGCGCTCGTTCTGTAGACAATAACTACTGAAGGTGGCCGCACATTGACCGCCATTGCAGGCCAACTGAACCTCGCCCTGGGTTGACAGCAAAGCCAGGACCTGTGGCGCGGCACGCGCATCCACGGCATACAAGCCGTACGACGCGGCGCTCAAAAAAATACTCAACAAGACGATTCTCATAGGCATAAGACCTTCCTCCCGTCCGCATGAGTGATCGGTCTTAGCAACACGAACCAGAAAGACCGATTTAGATTTACCATAACCTTCATTTACCATAATAAGCTGGCATGAAATCGGAAACGGGTCAATCGCAAGATTGACTTTTAAGAGCAAACAGGACTGGTTTGCCGCTTCGTGGCAGGCCGCCGGCCCTGAAACATTGCAGCAAATCCGAAATCAACCGCTAGAACTTTGAGGCTGCCGGCGTTCTGGGCACAGGCTTCGCCAAGCCTTGGTATATTGGCGCTGGACCCGTCATTGCGCCAAGTGGCATAGTCAGGCTTGCTTGGAAATTCGGACAACAGCTCATGACGCAGCGTCCTGGTCGCGCGTTCGAGATCAAAAAGGGGAATAATCATGAACGTATCAACGTTGAAGGCAAAAGATGCCCAGGGTGATCCGGCCCAATGGCAGGCCCGGGTCGATCTGGCGGCGGCGCACAGGCTGGCGGTTATGCATGGCCTGAACGAAGGCATTTTTAATCATTTTACGTTCGCCGTACCGGGCGCCAACGACCGCTATTATCAGATCCCCTTTGGTCTGCATTGGTCGGAAGTTAGCGCCAGTACGTTCATGGAGGTGGGGTACGACGGCACCTTGATCCGGGGCGAGGGCGAGATCGAACGCTCGGGCTATTGCATTCATGCTCCCATGCACCGGCTGTCCGAAGAAGCCGCCTGTGTCCTGCATACGCACATGCCCTTTGCCTCGGCCCTGACGCGGTTGAAGGATCAACGCATCCTGCCCATCGGCCAGACCGAACTGGGCGTCGCCATGCAAACGGCCTATGACGACGAGTATACCGGTCCGGCCTTCGATCCGGCCGAGGGGGAACGTCTGTTGGACGCGATCGGCGACAAGAAAATTCTGCTGATGGCCAACCATGGCGCCGTTACCATCGGCAAATCCGTGGCCGAAGCCTATGACCGGATGTATTATCTGGAGCGGGTCGCGCAGGTGCAATTGTACGCCATGTGGACCGGCCAGCCCCTGCACGTGCTGTCCCAGGACGTAATTGACAAAACCGTCGCCCAGTTCAAAAAATCTCCATCCTATCATGGCAAGCCCAATGCGGTGCATCACTTCGAAGCCCTGAAGCGGATGCTGGACCGCGAACAACCCGACTACAAAAATTAGGATATCCGTTTTGGGCGAGGCCTGATTTCCGATCAGGCCCGATAATCTTTTCTGAGCACATGTAGGCGCAAATGTGTTCTGGGGCGTTTTTGGGCTAGTCTGGGTAGCCCTCGGGGAATTGGTGTTCGCCATCGGCGCCCAAGGGCAGGTCGATAACCTGGACCACGGCGTCAAGGGGCAGGGGGCCGTAGAGATGCGGGAAAAGCTGTCCACCGCGGGACGGCTCCCATTTCAGCGCCGGGCCCAGCTTGTCGGCGGCCACAACCAACAGGATCAGGCCAGCCTGCCCGGCCCGGTGATTGGCCGTGCTGGTCCGCACCTGGGCGAGCGCGGAAAAATGGATAAAGCCATCCCGCGCATCATCCGGCGAGCCGGTGTAGGCGCCCGTCTCCTGGCATCCGCGCCAGGCAACGCCGGGACAACAGTGATAGATCAGTTCTTCGCTCATGCCGCCATCCAGCCGCCGTCGACCATAAGATTCTCCCCAGTAATATAGCGCGCGTCGTCACTGGCCAGAAAGGCCACGGCGCTGGCGACGTCATCAGGCCGGCCCAGGCGCGGCAGGGGCGTGCGCCGCTGTGAATAGTCGATCAAATCCGGATCGTTGGCGCGACCGATTTTACCGGTCATGATCTTGCCCGGCGCCACCGCATTGCAGATGATCTGTTGAGCGCCATAGTCGGCGGCGATCTGCCGCGTCATATAAACCACCGCCGCCTTGCCGGTGCCGTAGGCGATATCACCCGGCGAGGAAATCATCCCGTGCTGAGACGAGATATTGACGATACGGCCCCGTACCTCGGCGCGGACGTCCTGAGTTATCATTTGTTGCACCGCACGTTTGCAACCCAGAAATACCCCCTTGGCGTTGACCGCCAGCACGTGTTCCCATTCCGCTTCGGATGTTTCCAGCAAAGGCTTGCCCACGGATGTGGCCGCATTGTTGATCATCACGTCCAGACGCCCGTGTCGCGCGAGCACGCCATTCACCGCCCGGTCCAGATCATCCCATGATGTCACATCGCCTTGCACAAAATCCGCCTTGCCGCCGGCTTCGGCAATCTCCATCACCGTGGGCCGGCCGCCTTCGCGCACCTCCTCGGTGCGGTCAAAGATGGTGACCCAGGCGCCTTCCCCTGCCAAAGTCCGGCAAATGGCACGGCCGATCCCCGACGATCCGCCGGTTACGATGACCGCCCTATTCTCGAATCGCATATCGCTGCTCCTTCAATCGTGCGCGGAAACGGTACCGCGGGTTCTTTTTACGCTGCCGCGTTTCCGCTTGCCCTCCAGCCGGCGCCGCTTTGCACCCGGACCTGGCTTGGTTGGCCGGCGGTATTTCGGCGGGGTGGCGGCCGCGCGGATCAGATCCAGCAAACGCGCCAAGGCATTCTGGCGGTTGCGCTCCTGCGAACGAAACCGGCTGGCGGTCAGCACGATCACGCCCGCCCGAGTCATGCGGCTGCCGGCGAGCAGCGCCAGACGGCGCAACAGGGCCGGCGACAGGGCCGGGCTGTTGGCCGCATCGAAGCGCAGTTGAACCGCGGTCGCGACTTTATTCACATTCTGCCCACCCGGTCCCGGCGCGCGGATGAAGCGCTCCTCGATCTCGTCCTCGGACAAAGAGATGCTGGCGGTTACCTGTATCATGGATCGGTCCGTCGGGTTTCGCTAGGTGGTTGTCTTATATGCCATCTGTTGGCAAGATCGCACCGGAATGGGAGGAAGATCATCATCATGATACATGAATTGAGAATTTATACCTTATGGCCCGGCAAGGTACCGGAATTTCTAAAACTGGCCGAAGAACGGGCCGTCAAGATCAGGGGTAACAATTACGGCAAGATGGAAGGTTATTGGTTCAGCGAGTTTGGCACCCTGAACCAGATCCTGCATCTTTGGTCCTACGATGACCTCAACACCCGGGCGGAGGCACGGGCCGGGCTGGCCGCAAATCCGGACTGGCGGACCGAGTATGTGGCGCATGTGCAACCGCTGATCCGGCGTCAGGAAATTCGCCTGATGCATCCGCGCCTGCCCTTGAAGTCGCCCGGTCGTAGCGGCAATATTTATGAGTACCGCTACTACAAAACCCGGGTCGGCAAGGCCGCGGCCTTTGTCGACGCCATATCGGATGCCATGCCGGTACGCGAGCGTCATTCCCAAAACGTCTGTCTGTGGCATACGGAAGCGGAAAACCCGAACGAGGTTTCCCATCTCTGGGTCTATGACGATCTTGCCCACCGGACCCGGGCGCGGGCCAGCGCCGGCGCCGATTCCGACTGGCAGGCCTTCCTGAGCAAGGGCGGGCCGCTGCTGGAGGAAATGCAGAACATGCTGCTGCTGCCGGCACCGTTTTCGCCGCTGAAATAGTTTTGAACCGACGAGGCCGACATGACCGAGTTCAGAGAAATCACCGCCGGCCTGGGTTTTCCGGAAGGCCCCATCGCCATGCCCGACGGCAGCGTCATTCTGGTAGAAATAGAACGCCAGACCCTGACCCGGGTGCATGCCGGCGGCCGGCAGGAGATCATCGCCAATATCGGGGGTGGCCCAAACGGCGCCGCCATGGGCCCCGACGGCAAATGTTATATCTGCAATAACGGCGGCTTCACCTGGGCCACGGATGATGGTCTTTTGCATCCCACGGGCCAGGCGGACGACTATGTCAGCGGGCGCATCGAACGGGTGGATCTGGAAACCGGCGCGGTTGAGGTGCTGTATAGCGAATGCAATGGCAGGCCATTAAGCGGACCGAACGATATCGTTTTCGATGGCCAAGGCAATTTCTGGTTCACCGACCTGGGCAAGGCACGGGAACGGGATATGAACCATGGCGGTGTTTATTATGCGCGGTCCGACGGCAGCCTGATCGTCGAAGCCATGCATCCCCTGGCCAAGCCGAACGGGATCGGCCTGTCGCCGGATGACAAACGACTGTACGCAGCTGAAACGGACGCAGGCCGGCTGGTCGCCTGGGATATCGTGGGCGAAGGGCAATTGTCCCGGAAAGCATGGCCGGCCATCGAATGGGGCGACGTCGTGATGGCGCCCGAGGGCAACATTCGGTTTGATTCCCTTGCCCTGGAAGCCAACGGCAACATCTGTGTCGCCACACTGATGACCGGCGGCATCACCGTCGCCGCGCCGGGCGGCGGGGTTGTCGAGTTCATCCCCCTGCCCGATGTCATGACCACGAACATCTGCTTCGGCGGCCCGGATCTGCAGACCGCCTACATCACGCTGGCGGCTACCGGGCGCCTGATCGCCATGGACTGGCCCCGCCCCGGCCTGCCACTGCATTTCCTGAACAAATAGAACTCAAGACCCGGGCTTAATCGAAACGGCAATTTTCTTCCTAGAGCAATTTTCAATCAATTGGATTCACACTACACGACTCTGTAGAATTTGAGGGTTTCTTTTCGTTTAGGCCAGGCTCTCTGCCAAGCCT
>JAQBYC010000021.1 GCA_027623205.1 Pseudomonadota bacterium
CTAGCAAATAAAAGCGGACATTTAATGTGCTACAAAAACCGGACATCTGTATGTGTCATTGACACGCCGATGGGCAAATTTCAATGCCGCCGTTTCTCGAGCATGTTTCCTTAAAACATGCCCGGACTCATTAAGATTAGAGAAATTGAACCAATTACTTAAGCCGCGAAAGCGACTCCGATTAATCGAAAATGGCTCTACGCGGGGTGCCGGCCTTCGTCGACTTGCTGCAGATCGAAAATGCGTCAGCAAATCATTTAGCCAAATTGGGCACAATCTCGGTAGCCGGGGTTTGGCCAAATATGGCCGGGTCGACGATGATCTTCGAAGCGCGGTCGCCACCGCCCAGGATGATGCGGCTGGGTGCCATGACCCTGGCGTCGATCCAAAGGGGCAGATCGGCGGGCAGTCCCAGGGCGGTGACGCCGCCCAACTCCATACCCATGATCGCCGTGGTTTCCGCCGCCGAGGCAAAAGAAACCTTGCGCGCGTTCAGACGTTTGCGCACCACATTGTTGACGTCCAGCCGCGTCGTGGCCAGGACCAGACAGGCGACGTATTCCACATCGCCGCGCTTGCTGCGGACCAGAATGGTATTGGCGGAAATCTCTGGCGCATATCCGTAATGCGCACAGAAAACGGCGGTGTCGGACAAAGCCGGGTCGCAGGCGATAATCTCGTAATCCAAGCCCGATGCCGCCAGGACTTCGCGGACCGCCGGCGTCGAGCCCATCGCCCCGCTCTTGCCGCTCGCCGGATCAATCACCATCGGGCGTTTGCGGTTCCAGCGTGGGGTCTATGACCGTCAACAGGGCGGGCCAGTATGCGTCTTCCATGCCACCTTGCGCGGCGGCTTTCAGAATGTCATTGGTGGTTTGTGCGCCTTTTATTTCAACACCTGTTTCTTCAGCTAATTCAATAGCATATCTCATATCTTTAAGCATGTAGTTTACTGAAAATGCGCGCAGGGGAAAGATCCCCGGCAGCATCGCCTTGATGCCGTGATTGCGCAGCACGAAACTGTCCGCCGAGCCTTTGGTCAGGGTATCCAGCAACAAGGCGCCATCCAGACCCGCGCGGCGTCCAATGGTCAGCGCCTCCGCCACCGCATTGACGGTTTCGGCCACGATCATGTTGTTGAGAATTTTCACGACTTGCCCGCTGCCCACCTCACCGCACAGGGTGATGTCGTTGGCATAACAGGCGATCAGCGGTTCTATCCGTGCGAACACCGCCGCGTCGGCGCCGACCATGACAGCCAGGGTACCATCACGGGCCGCCTGGCGGGTGCGGGCGATCGGTGCATCGGCGTAATCGACACCCGCATCCTGGAACCGCGCCGCCAGGTCCTTGGTCAGAGCGACCGGCGCCGTGGTGGTATCGACGACCGTCTGCCCGGATCTCATGTGGGGCAGTAGCGCTTCGCAAATCTGCTGTAATTGGACCCCGCTGGGCATGGAAATGAAGATCGTGGCGCAACCCTGTGCGATCTCCTCCAGGCTGCCCGCCACGGCCATACCGGCCGCGGTCGCCCGCGCCAAGGGGGCTGGGTCGATGTCATAGGCGGTGACGGTCTGGCCCGACTTTTCGTGCAGATTGTGGCACATGGGCTCTCCCATCACGCCCAGTCCTATGAAGCCTATGAAACCGCCAAGATCGATACTCATTGGCCCTAACCTTTCGCGGCGCTGGCGCCGGCGATACGGCCAAAAACCGAACCGGACATCAGCCCGGTGCCGCCGGGATAATTGAAATAGAACAGGCCGCCGACCATCTCGCCGGCTGCATATAGTCCCGGGATGGCGATCCCGTCCGTATCGATCACGTTGGCGTCGGTATTGATGCGTACACCGCCGAAGGTAAAGGTGATGCCGCAGGTGACGCCAAAGGCCAAATAGGGCGGTTCGTCCAGGGTGTTGGCCCAGTTGGTCTTGTCGATGGCCAGACCCTCGGTGCGGCGGCCGTCCTTGACGGTGGGGTCATAGGGGATGTCGGTTTGCACGGCGGCGTTGAACTCTTTCACCGTGCGGAGAAATTGTTCGCTATCAACCCCTTCCATCTGTGCGACCAGGCCTTCCAAAGTATCCGATTGCGCCTTGGTCACTTCGCGTATGCGGTATTCATCGCGCAGCAAAGGGACGGCCTTTTGATCGAACACCTGATAGGCGAACTGCCGCGGCTGATTGAGAATTTCCCGGCCATATTTGGCGTAGGTGTAGTTGCGGAAATCGGCACCCTCGTCGACGAAGCGCTTGCCGTCGGCGTTAATGATCAGGCCAAAGGGATAGCTGTGTTTCTGGAAGCCGTCACCGACCGCCAGATCGCCGAATTCCGGCGCGTTGCGGTCCCAGGCCACGGCGTGGCAGCCCGACCAGTTACCCCGTGGGCTGGCACCGGCCGCCAGGGCCATCTGGATGCCGTCGCCGGTATTGAAACGGGTGCCGCGCACCGGCGCCAGTTCCCACCCCGGACCCAGATACCGGGTGCGCATTTCCGCATTGGCCTCGAACCCGCCGCAAGCCAGGATCACGGCCCTGCCGCGCAACTCGGCGGTCTTGCCATTCTGGCGCAAACTCACCCCGTGCACGCCGTCATCGTCTTTCAGCAGTGACAGCGCGCGGGCGTTATAACGGATTGCGATACCTTCCCGGCCGCAGGCCTCCGTCAGGCCTTCGACCAGTCCAGGGCCGCCGCCCCAGGCTTCCACGGTCAGGCCGCCCCAGAACTTGAAACGGCCATCGATCTTGAAGGCCTGTTTGGCATACAGCGGCAGATAGCGCAGGCCCTTGCCTTGCAGCCATTTCAAGGTGGGAAAGGATTGCTTGATCAGCAGTTCCGCGAGGTCCGGATCGGCCCGGTAATCGGTGACCTGACCCATGTCATCAAAAAATTTTTCTTCCGTATAGCTGCCGAAATCCGTGTTCTTGCGCTCCTCATCCGTCAAATCGGGCATCAGCTCCAGAATATCATCCAGGCCATTGTAGACGGTGCGGATGGCGCCGGCGGTAAAGCGGGTATTGCCCCCGGCTTCCGCCTTGGGCGCCCGCTCCAGGACCACAACCGACGCTCCATTTTCGCGGGCGGACAAGGCTGCGCATAGAGCGGCATTTCCGCCCCCGACAACAATGACGTCAAATTCGGGCATATTCGTTATCGTCCTCTGATTTGATCCAATATGGGCATGATATAACGGCGGAATTGCTGTGGATCTTCCGACATGGGAAAATGTCCCAGCCCCTCCATGATTGTTGCCTCGGCCCCTTTGATCCGCGCGGCAGTGCGCAGGGTATCTTCAGGGGTACAGGAAAAATCATATTCTCCCGTCAATAGATAGACCGGACATCGCGCTGTATCAATATCACCAATGCGCTCCCGGTAATCGGAATCGGCGCGATAAAAATACAAATCACCCTTGAAGACGCCGGGCCCGCTTTGCAGGTAGCCCCACAAGGTCTCCCAGCGAAATTCATCCGGACTTTGCGGCGCCACCAGGCCCGAGACCAAAGCGGCAGACACCTCGCCGCCATGCACATCCGGCCGGTGCAACCAGTCGGTATCATACCAGGGTTCCTGATGATCGGCGCTTTCCAGGCCGATCACCGCGCGCATCTCCGCACCATGGGCCAAGGCCAACTGCAGCACGATGCGGCCGCCCATGGAACAGCCCATGATAACGGGTTGCTCCAATGTCAATCCCCGGCACACCGCCAGGACGGTTTCAACATACAGATCAGTGGTCAGTCGATATTCTTCCAAATGATAGCCAATGGGCGGCAGGCTTTTGCCATGCCAAGGCATATCGAACGCGATGACACGGTAATTCCGGGTGATCTCAGGATCATTCAACAGGTGCCGGAACTGGCTGCCGTTGGCCCCGGCGGTATGCAGGCAAAGCAGGGGAATGCCCTGGCCCGCTTGTTCGAAATAGACCCGGTTCTGACGTCCCTGGATTTCCAGCTGCATATAGTGGCCGGTTACCGCTTCCAATTTAGCCGCCATGATCGGCCTCGGTGGGTTTTGGACGCGCCGTGGCCAGCAATTCCTGGAAGTAGCGCAAATTCGCCATAAGCGGATGAAGATCACCCTCGATCCTGGCCACGCCCAACTTGCACATGGCGAACAGGTCATGATAGCCGGGCCTTGGCACGGTTTGGCAAAATTGAAACCAGGCCTCCGCCTGGATATGGACGGCAAAGCGCCAGGGCCGCATGAGCATGGGTCCCGGCGTAATGGCGGTCAATTGGCCGTTGCTGATGCAGAGATAATGCGCCTGGTCGCCGATTTGCAGCATAAACTCCAAGTCGACGAAACGGCCGCGCCGGACCAGGCCCGCATTGCAATTCACCCGGTCCGCCAGTTCCGCCACTGTTGCCGCCATCGTGCTCATGGCGTCACCATAATGGCGGCTTGCCGTGCGGTCAAAAGCTCTACTGCGGGACCTGGAATAGTTTGAAGTTTCGCGCCAGTTTGGCGGGCAGGGTGACCGGCGTGAGCCAGGGCGGCGGCTGATCCGCCTCCAGCCGCATCAACAGGGTCGGGGGTCCCTTGCTGCTCCGATAATTGCTGGCTTCGGGATCGGCCGGACAGATCAGGATAAGATTGATCCCCCGCGCCGCGATCAAAGCCTTGGGTAGGGTATCTGTCGTGCTGCGGAGGAAATTAATGGTGTCCACAATTCCGGCGGTATTGCGGTGATAGGGCGTTGCCACCACGGAATGTTGAGTGTGATACAGCAGCTCCGGCCCGGAATAGATGAAATTGAGCAGATGGTGTCGCTGATACGGGTAGTTTTCAGCCAGAAACCGCGCCATTACCGGTAATTTACAGGACCTGCCGTGATCCGGAACCGGTAAGGCCAGACGCAACAGTCCGCCGCCGATCAGGGGGCCTGTCGCGACGATAATGACTGCGCCGACCCGTGCTGCGGCGTGGCCCAGGCCGAGGCCGGCAAAGCGATAGAACAAGATCCGCAACAGGATGATACAGGGCGGTAATGTCAGCACCTGCGGGTAGCCCATCCAGCGCACTTCGCGAAGAGCCAGCAGCAGGGTAACGGCCAGAAAGACCGCCAATATTACCCAAATTCGCCGTCTTTCCGCCTGACTGCGGCGAATTTGGTACAGCAATGCCGGTATGGCCAGCAGCACCAGGCCAAGATGGGCCAGAGTTTTGGGACCTGTGCGGCGTAAATCATCAAAACGTAGGATCGGGCTGACTTCGGCGTTATGGTTGAACCAGACCTCGTAGACCAGGGGGTCCATCGTGGCCAGCGGACCGTGAAAAATCTCGGGTACCCAAAGGCCCATGACGATCATGATGACCGCTGCGCCCGCGACCGACAGGCCAAAGCGGTAGGATTTTCGCACCGACCAACGCGGCATGGCCAAGGCCGTCAGCACGCATAGGGTCAGGAGCAGGAATAGCGCCAGATGAACCAGCGACAGCCGGTCGAGCTCCAGCGCCATCAGGTATTTTGGTGGCCGTTCCAGCATCAGGGCAATAGCCAGACCCAGGCAGAGGGCAATCAGAAACTGGCCCAAACGGCGCAGGAAAATACCCCCCTCCGTGATCCAGGCGACGATTAGCACGGTCAGGATCATCGCCGTGCCGACCATCCCTTCGACACTGACCCACAAGCCGATGCTTGCCGGCAGAGCGGCCCAAAGCGCCAATTTTGCCGGGGCTTGAGGTTGCGAGAGGCGAAAGGCGAAACCCATTTGCCAAATGAACAGCAGGATGTTCAAGCCATGATGATCGGGACGCCCGACGGCGAATTGAAAGCTGATGAAGAATTGCACCGCAAAGAGCAGGCCCAACAATATCACGCCGCGCTGGCTGAGCAGGGGCCAGCAGGCCCACAGCAGCACGACAAGTGCCATGAGATGCAGAACCGGTCCGATCAGCGCGGCCCAGACAAACAGCGCGGCATCGAACCCCGCGAACGGCGCGCCTATCGCCCCCCCCAGCAGGAGCAGCAGATCCAAGGGCCGGGTCCAATGCAACACCTCGCCAAAGGGCGCGTTGCTGCGTTCTGAAATGGGGTCGTACCAGACGCCGTCATGCGCCAAATCCATCACCCGTAGCACCCGCATATACGCATCTGGACCGATCAGCCGGCCTTCCAGCACAAACCAGTCGGCCAGCACCTGCAGCAAGACATGCGCCCCTACCACCAGCAGGCCCGGTATAAAAGCAAACAGCAGCAGGCGGCGCAGGGTCATGGCCGCGCCCGATGTGGGCTGCACCATTGGCCCAGGTCCGCCGTCGGGTCCGGGGAGGGAGGCCGGGATGGCGCCGGGCGGGGCCGGTCGTGGTTATCGCTATGCGGATCTCGCGGACAGTTCAATACCAGAGCGATCTTTCGCCGCTTTGCGGTTTCAAACGCGGTCACGGTCACGGCAGACCACCGAAATGCCATGTAACCGGCGCTTCCCTCCCGTGTTGGGGCAATTTCGCTTTGCAATGACCTCATGGCCGCTAAGATACAGTATTGTTGGCATATTGATGTGGTTATTCCCACATACAAAGCTGCGCCCCCCGGCAAAAATCTTACATGCTTCGGACGACCAAGCGTTGCAACGATTTGATCGCCATCCAAACGACCGGTCACTGTCTGAACTTGACTGCCCATGGACCCCGTCGGTGGAAACACAGCAATGGCGGCTCGGCCCACCCGGACGCAGCACAATGTCGAACGATCAGCAGCTTAGGTAGATGACGCCGTGAAACTATTTCTTGCCCATCAGCCAAATCAACCGTCACGCAAACCTTTCGAGCCTGGCAACGAAATTCTGCGCCTGGCCGCGGAACTGTTGGAAGACAGCGGACACTGGGCCGCCATTGATGTGCGTGACGCACACCTCAAGCATTGGAACGGCCGCAAGGTTTCCATCGCCAGATCGGATATTGCCGATCTGATCGATCGCGGCCTGCTGGACCGCGATGGCCGCTGGACCGATTTTGGCCGCCACGAACTGGCCCGGCTTGCCGGCATGGAGGCGACGGTTGCTCTGCTCAGACAGCTGCCTTAGCCGGTATTTCCCAAATGGCATTCGTATCCGGGCCAATCGTAGACGAGTCCGTTCGCATCAGTCGCCAGAAGCCCTGTCTCGAACCACCCCATTATTGTTTCAACTCATTGATGCTTATGGCGACACCGTCCGGTAACAGGACTTCCGGGATCAGCATGTCGTGTATCTGTCCCACATCAAAGCCTCGAACCAACGAAAGCCAAGCTGGTCCCTACTTCTCCTCATGATAATCGGCTTCGGTGTTGACGGACCAGATGTTTGATTTATCAGTCTTATTGGCGATAATGTTGTCCACCGCGACCATGGCGGTCAGCATCGAATGATCCATATTGTTGTAGCGGTGCATGCCGTTGCGGCCCAACAGGTACAAATTCTCCAAACTGTCGGTAAATTCGCGCACTTCAGCGAATCGATCATAGCTGCCGAAATAGGCCGGATAGGTCTTGGGTACCCGGATCACCACATGATCCAGTACGGCGTCCGCCTCGATCACGTTGATCCGGTGCAATTCCTCTATGGCGAACGAAGACATGGTATCGTCATCCATGGTCCATAAAATATCGCCTTCGTCGCAGAAATACTCCAGGCCGATCCAGACATAATCGGGATTGGCAACCATATAGGGGCTCCAATTGTTGAAAAACTGCAGCCGGCCCACCTTTACGCCCGGCTCTTGTACGTAAATCCAATTGTCGGACATTCTCCCGGCAATATCCTTACCCGTTGCGCCTCCTCCCAGCTTCAGACGCTGCAATAATAGGCCTACTGTGATGAAGTCGCGATAGATCAGGCCTTTCGAGACTTCGTTGGCGGCGGCTGGCGGGGCCGGTGCCATGGCATTCATCAACTGGCGTACATCTGTGGTGGAAAAGTAATAGTCCCCTCGAACCGCCTGCGGGGCACCCGCGCCGTTCAACATTGTGGCACCGACGATCTGGCCGTTCATATGCTGCAAGCCGGTAATCCGGCAGTTGGTGTGAACTTCGCCGCCCCCCCTGGCGGACCAAATCCGCCACCCGCTCCCACATTTGGCCGGGTCCGTACTTGGGGTACAGGAATTGTTCGATCAACGAGGTCTCGACGTCTTTTTGCGCGATGTTGCCCCGGCGGCGGAAGAGCGCGCCGAAAGCATGTTTGACAACACCCAATAAAGACAATCCCTTGACCCGCTGTGCCCCCCATTCGGCGGAAATCAGTTCGCAGGGCACCCCCCAGACCTTTTCCGTATAGTCCCGGAAGAAGGTGTTATAGAGACGCCGGCCAAAGCGGTTGATGAAAAAATCCCTTAGGGAACGTTCCGGCCGGATCGGGGCGAGCCGGCTGCGTAGAAAGCTGAAACCGATCAGTATGGTGGCGCCCAGGCCCAGTTTGCGAAGGGTTTTCAGGTTCAGGGACAAGGGATAATCGAATAGCTTGCCGTTCCAAAGGATGCGCGACTTGCGTGCCCGCAGCAACATGACATCATCCACTAGGTCCGGGTTCGGGCCATCAGCAGGCATATCGAGCCAGCGGGATTTATTCTGATAACCAAGCGAGACAGGGCCGTCTCGCCCATCGTCGCGTCCCTGCAATGGCAGAATGCGTGACCACCAGTCCATTACCCGATCGGATTTAGAAAAGAAACGATGGCCGCCAATATCGATACGATTGCCCGCATGCATGAAGGTCCGCGCGATACCGCCCACATTGTCGGAGCCTTCATAGACAATGGGCTTAATATCCGTGCGCTCCAGCAACTCCAGGGCCGCCGTCAATCCGGCCGGACCGCCGCCGATGATGATGGCCGTGCGTCGTTTGCTCATGCCGAGAACAGAACCATTTTCCGGATGATGAAATTAATGGCGAAGGATGCCATTGCCGCCGCGGCATTGGCAAACAGCAGGGACAGTGCCGCTACCTCGATCCCCAACCACAGAATACCCACGTTGACCGCCAGGCCGCCAATACCGATGCCTATAAACAGGACCAATTCCAGGCGCCTGTTGGATATCTTGCGGTGGCGGAAGGCCCAGTGCACCGAGCCGGCGTAAGCCATCAAGGCGCCAAGCGCGAAGGTCATGGGATTGGCAATCAGATAATGGGTGCCCAAAACTTCCGACAGCACGAACAAAGAGCAGAAATCTAACGTCAGCGCGGCAACACTGACGGCCAAGTAACGGAACATTTCCGCCGATACCGCCTCGCCACCCATGCGTCGGGACCTGCGTCGGCTCTGAATAGTGAATTGTTCTTGTTCACAAGTCAGTTGCGACATACGGTCATCTCCCTCCCAGGGGCGATTGTCCCTGAGCCGTGGGTCTGGCGGCTCTGGCAGCGACCGCCAGTGACGCATCTCACATTCCGGGCGGATGGTGTCCTAGCCACCGCTAAATTGGAAGCCATTTCGTAGCGGGTCTGGGTAAAGACCCCGTAAAGATGAGAACATCGCAATGAATGATGAACCGTTTCATCCCGTGAAGGCCTATCACGACGCGGAATTTCTCGATGGCCGCTCCGCCCGGCCGTTACGGATACTCGCCGAATATATGGAGCCCGAGGAGCGTTTTCGTCAGGCCCGTGTCCGCGATACCATCGTCATCTTTGGCTCAGCCCGCTTCTTGTCTGCCGAAGCAGCGGAAGCGGCCTTGAAAACGGCCAAAGCGGAGGGAGGCGATCTGGCTAAGGCGCAAAGGGCGGTGAAAATGTCCCGTTACTACGAAGACGCCCGCGCCTTATCGGGGCGCTTGACGGAATGGTCCAAGGGCCTTGACCGGGACGACAAGCGTTTTGTTATTTGCACAGGTGGTGGGCCCGGCATCATGGAGGCGGCCAGCCGCGGCGCCTCGGAAGCCAGGGGGCTGAATATCGGCCTGAATATCTCTCTGCCCTTCGAGCAATTCGCCAACCCTTACGTCACCCGCAATTTGGCCTTTGAATTCCATTACTTTTTCACGCGGAAATTCTGGTTCGCTTATTTGTCCAAGGCTATCATTGCCATGCCCGGCGGCGTGGGCACCTTGGATGAGTTGTTCGAAACCTTTACGCTTATGCAGACGCACAAAATTCGCAAGAAAGTGCCCATTATTCTCTACGGCAAGGAATACTGGGATCGGGTAGTGGACTTTCAGGCATTGGTGGATTTTGGCACAATCGACGCCGAGGATTTGAAACTGTTCCACCTCTCCGACAGTGTCGACGACGCATTTGCATATCTGACCAAAGAGCTGACGGATCATCATTTATCCGATCCAAACCCATATATGTAAGCTTAAAAACAAAATGTTATACGGTTTAGTTAATCATGAATATTAAACATACCTTCCGTCGACGAGCCACCGGACCATGCCCTGGCTTGGCCATGACAACCGGACGCCAAAACGGGAGGAGATCAGCATGAAATTCGGAATGATCTTGCGGGGTGTGCGATGAACGGCATATTACGCGGCCTTCGGGTTATCGAGGGCTCCGCCTTTATCGCGGCACCCAGCGCGGGCATGACGCTGGCGCAAATGGGAGCGGAGGTAATCCGTTTTGACCCGCTGGGCGGTGGCCTGGATTATCGCCGCTGGCCGGTAACGGATAGCGGCGAAAGCCTCTATTGGGCCGGCCTGAACAAGGGTAAGAAGTCCATCGCCGTGGATATTCGTAATCCCAAGGGGCGGGAATTGTTGAGCCGGCTGATCTGTGCGCCGGGTGAGAACCGCAAAAACACCGGCATATTCATGACCAATTTTCCCGCCTCGGGCTGGATGTCCTACGAAACCCTGAAGGCGCAACGCGATGATTTGATCATGCTGAATATCAAGGGCAACCGCGATGGCACGTCAGAAGTTGATTACACCGTCAATCCAGCCACCGGATTTCCCAATTTGACCGGCCCGATGGGGGCGGAGGCCCCAGTCAATCATGTTCTGCCGGCATGGGATATCGCCACCGGCTTGGCGGCGGTCAACGGCATTCTGGCGGCCGACCGTCATCGCCGCCTCACGGGAGAGGGGCAGTTAATTTCTCTGGCGTTGACCGACGTGGCATTTGCCGCCCTGGGGACCCTGGGCTTTATCGGAGAATCCCAAATCAATGGGACCGAACGCCCGGCCACGGGCAATGACCTTTATGGCGCTTTTGGGCGCGATTTCGTAACCCGTGATGGCCGCAGGGTGATGATCGTCGCCATAACCGGACGGCAATGGCCGGCTTTGGTGGAGACTGCCGGGATTGCCAGCGGAATCGCGGCGATCGAAGCACGGCGGAATTTGGATCTGAACCGCGAGGGCGACCGTTATCTGGCCACGGATGACATTGCGGCCTTGTTGGAACCTTGGTGCAGGGACAGGGATTTCACCGATCTGGCGGCCACATTGACGGCAGGCGGGGTATCCTGGGGCCCCTATCAGAGCGTTGCCCAGGCCTTGACCGAGGATTGGCGCTGTTCGACGGAAAATCCCGTGTTCGAAAACGTCGAACAACCGGGTATTGGCCACTACCTGACGCCAGGATCACCGATGGACTTTGGCGCCGCGCCGCGCGAAACTGTACGACCCGCCCCGGCCCTGGGCCAGCACACGGACCAGATACTGGCGGATATTCTTGGCTTGAGCGATGGCGAGATCGCCAGCCTGCGCGATGACGGCATCGTGGGTGGTGCGGCGCATTAGCGCGTTTGGGAAAAGCGGAAAGAGGTGAAAATTGAGCGAATTGATTAGTGCGGAAGCCAAATCCTGGATCGGACGCAGTGGAGAGCCGCAAAGGGTGGAGATAAACCGTAGTGATATCATCAAGTACGCCATCGCGACGGAACAGCGCCAGGCGAAATACTTGAAGGGCGAGGAAGCGCCGCCAATGTTCATGTTTGGCGCGCTGCGCCCCTTGGTGCCCATGGATGAACTGGGCCCGGACGGTATTTCGGTGGATAAGTTCCTACCAGAATTGCCGCTCAAGCGGGTCATGGCCGGGGGTACCGAAATGAAGTTCCATCGCAGCATTCATCCCGGCGATGTGCTGTGCGCCACGCGGTCTCTTAGCGATATATATGAAAAGCAAGGCGGCACAGGTCCACTGATCTTCGTGGTCTATGATCTGCGCGTTGAAACGGAAGCCGGCGAACTGGTCATGGAAGAACGGCAAACGAGGATACTACGATGAGCGCGATCAACATTTCCGCCCTGGCCGTGGGTGAAGCCCTGCCCGAACGCAGCCACACGGCCACCAATGTGTCTTTGTTCCTGTACAACGCCATAATCTGGAACCCCCATCGCATCCACTATGACGAAACCTACACCACGCAGGTGGAAAAGCACCCCGGCGTGGTGATCGATGGCCCGTTGCAGGGCGATTGGCTGAACCAGGTGGTGCTCAACTGGATGGGCGACAACGGCACTTTGACCCAGTTCAACTATTCCAACCGCCGAGCCGCCTATCTTGGCGAAACCCTGACCTCTGGCGGCGTCATCACGGCCGTTGATACAGTGGCTGGGACGGTCGATTTGGAGATCTTTATTAAAAACGAAAAGGGCGACATCATCACGCCCGGCGCGGCGCAGGTGCGATTTTCATAAGTAAATCCAGCCCAGCCATACCTGGCCGCCTGCCTAAATGCTCAGAATTCGATTCCCGTGGCTTTGAACCGGCTGCGGCACCTGATCGAAGTTGATGCTTCAGGGCCATGGATGACCGCTTGAATTGAACCCGAAGGCGGCATGCCTGGTTCCGCTGGCGCAATTGTCAGTAAATTAGAGTTGCGAACGGGACGTAAGTTATTGGTTCAATTGCTCTTTTTTTAAGGGTTCGAGTATGTTTAAAAGAAACACGCTCTAGGATCGGGTGAATTTCCGATTGAGATATTGCGTCATGTTGAGAAGCATATCCACATCTCGACCGTTTGACGCCAGCGGCAAATGCAATATTTCCGCCATGGCATTAGTTTGTCCAGGGTTGGAAATCACTTTGCGCGTCCTATAAAGGGGCTTGCCGTGCAAGACACATGCGCTTTTGCAAAGCAATGCGTCCGTGTCCTCGCGGTCACCACATAATTCATCGCACCATTCACCGGTCCGATCGAGACCGGTGAATTCATTGATTGCCATCCCGCTCAACCTGACGCGAAATCGCAGCGGTTGCCGATAGACATCAAGCAACCAGATATTAGGCAGCAGGCGTGGTATATCGACCGGGTCAAAATGCCTCCGGCCGGGCAAACCCGCGTCGGGATGAATCGATCGCCAATAATCAAAAAGCCGGGCGATTTCAGGGGCACAATCTTCGGGTAACTCTGAAAACTCGAAATCGGTCATTTGTATTAAATTACCTATGAATACCAAAGTCCTGCCGGTAATCCAGGAAACACAGCTAGCACCGCCCGGCATGATATTGACGGAACTAACAAATGATTGTGCAGGATCCGTGCCAAATTGATTAAACTAGGTAAAGGGCTGTTAACCGATGTTTCAAATCGTGTGGAATACACAAAGTGTGCCATGTTGGGACGACCGGATACAGTATAGTGCGCCAGTCTGGGCGTCCGACCCAGAAAAGACCGCGTTACCGATTATGGGCAGAGCTGCCGTTTCCCGCCAGCCGCACGAGCGGAACACTGTATACGGGGGCTTGCAGCGAGCCCGTAACAGGGCTGGAAATTGGTGGAATAAAGAACGACCGTTACATAAAAATCGTGTCGACATCCAGTTCCAGCATGAAGCGACCCACGGTTTCGTAATTGGTATGCCGGGCCTGGACCTGTTGCGAGACGGCGTGGATGTCGCGAAAGCGCCTCTCGAACGGCTGGTCTTCGAAGATCGCGGTGGATCCGGCCAGACGGTAGATCTGTTCCACCACCGCCGTCGCTTCATTGATGGCATAGGTGGTCGCCAGGCGAATGCGGGCCCGGTTGGCCATGCTTAGTTCGCCGGTTGCATCCACCACCTCCCAGACGTCGGCCACGGCGCTTTGCTGATAGGCCCGGGCCGAGCCAAGTTGGGCTTCAAGTTCGGCCAGTCTGGTTTGAAAGACCGGACTGTCGCGCAGGGAACTGCGGGCGGCGCGGGGTTTTTTCTCCAACCCCAGGGCCAGCATGTCATCAAAGGCACTGCGGGCAATGCCCAGTGCAACGCTGGAGAATAACGCGGCATAGACAATCGTGGTGGGAAAGCGAAACAGGGTGCTATGGACACGGCGCTCGGCCTCGGTCTCCCGGTCCAGGGCCAGGCCTTCGGCGACGAACAGGTTTTCAACCGTATAACCTTCGCTGCGGGTGCCGCGCAGGCCCATGACATGCCAGTCATCGGCCATCTCGGCTGCAGCGCGGGGAAACAGCGCGGTGCGGTCCGCCTGGCGGCCATGTGGGCCGGGGCGGGGGCTGCCGTCCGCCTCGAACACCTTGCAATGGCCGCCCAGCCAGGTCGCGTGATGACTGCCGGAGGCAAAGCGCCAGGTGCCGTTGACCAGATAGCCGCCGGTGGTCGCCACCGCCTTGCCCTGAACCCCCGCGCCCCAGGCCAGAACCGCATCCCGTGGATCAAACACCTCTCGCGCCGGCGCTTCGTCCATGAAGGCGGCGGACATGGCGCAGCCCGATGCCTGACCCAGGCACCAGGCAGCGGACGCATCGGCCCCGGCGATGATCTCGGCGACCTGGGTCAATCGGGGCAGTGGCAATTCCGCCCCACCGTGACGCCTGGGCAAAGTCAGACGAAACAGTTCGCCATCGTGCATCGCCGCCACCACCTGTGGCGGCAAGGCGCGCTCCGCTTCGATCTGGGCCGCGGCGCAACGCAGTACCGCAGCCACGGCATGGGCGTTATCCAGCGCATTTTCGGCCAGGATTCGACCGGTTTCTGACATTGCTGCCGTAAGTTCACTTGCCATACATCTTGCTCGACATAATTTAACCCGCGCGGAACGCTATACCCTAGTTTCTAATAACATGACCAGGCAAGCCAAACCGTCGTGCCGCGATGCCCGGTCAGGGGAAATGTTTACCTATGCGGCAATCTATTTCTTAGCCGCGCGGCAAGTCCAATCGGCCTAAAACGAAAAGAAACAGAAATGGACTTTTTTACACATGCCGGTGGCCTGCTTCGCGGTCTCGGTTCCCCGGTTTATGACGGGCGGATTCGTACGGCCCGTTATTGCCGTCATTGTAGTTGCCATGGGCGCCTGTTCTTTGTGGCGCCGGGCCTGCAATGGCTGGCGATAGGATGCAGGGCCGGGACGAAACTACGTTGAGGGGGGGGGGTGAAAAGCTGAATGTTGCGGCGGCGGAAGCTACGGGGTGTCTCCAATCCGTCAACGCAGGATCGGACCATGGCGACGTCCGGGGATAAGGCGCTTTCCAACGGCAGCGCGATTTGCGTACCATGGCCAAAAGTGTAATGACTGTGGCGAATATGCCGGAAGACTAAGGCCGGTATCGATTTGAATGCCACCTGGGAAATGTGGCCAGGACGTGAAAGGACGCCAGATGGATCCGGAAATTAGGGCGGCGTTGGACAAACTGTTTGCCACCGACAGCAGTCTCTATCAGGCGCGCGGTTTCCAGCGGCGCATCGGCTGGGGCAAGAAGCCGGCATTGGTCAATATTGACCTGGCCAATGCCTGGACGCGGGAGGATAACGCTTTTACCTGCGAGGGCATGGATACGGTCATCCCGGCGGTGCAGCAGGTTCTGGCGGCGTTTCGCGCCAAGGGGCTGCCGATCGTCTTCACCACCACGGCCTACGATATCATCGAGGGCGAGCATAGCGACATGGGGCTTTGGGGCCGGAAAATTCCCGCGGAGGTTTTGCGGGCTGGTTCGGAAGCGGTGCAAATCGATGCGCGCCTGGAACGCCGCGATAGTGAACTGCTGATCGTCAAGAAACAGGCCAGTGGTTTTCGCGGCACCAATCTGAACAGCTATCTCAACGCCTGCGGCGTCGATACGGTTGTGGTGACCGGCGCCACGGCCAGTGCCTGTATTCGGGCCACGGTGGAAGATGCCATTGCCGACGGTTTCCGCCCGATCGTCGTGCGTGAATGTATCGGCGACCGTATCGCCGGCGCCGTCGAGTGGAACCTGTACGACATCGACGCCAAGTTCGGCGACGTGGAATCCCTGGACGCCGTGCTGGAACACCTGAGACAGAACGAGTGATGGAGCAATTTTCAATTAATCGGAGTCGCTAACGCGACATAAGTAATTGGTTCAATTTCTCTAGTCGGCTGTTAAAAAGCTTCTGAAGCCTTGATTGGCTGGGCTTTGCGGCTGATTTGAAGCTTTTCAAATTGCAAGAAAACTGCGTTTTGACGGTGATTTTCTTGCGATTTGGGATTCATTTTTTGGTCGATTCGTGGCATTTTGGAGCATTGAATCTGGGGGTTTTGATGCGACCGAAACAGCAGGAAAGAGCCACTCACGATGACCTGTTCAGGTCCCGGCTCGATCAAATCATCAACCTGAAGCACGAACTCGTGGTCCTGGCGGACAAGATCGACTGGGCCTGGCTGGACGCGCAATTGGCGGACTACTTTTCCGACCAGGGCCGGCCGGCGGAACCGGTACGCTTCATGCTTGGCATGTTCATTCTGAAGCATACCTACGCCCTGTCCGACGAGCAGGTCTGGGACCGCTGGGTGCATGATCCTTACTTCCAGTACTTCACCGGCGAAGAGTTCTTTCAACACGATTTGCCCCACGAGCGGTCCGGCATGAGCCATTGGCGCAACCGCATCGGCGAGACCCTGGACATTCTGTTGCAGGAAAGCCTGCGTGTCGCTCATGACACGGGTGCCCTGAAGAAGAGCGACCTGGCCCGCGTCACCGTGGATACCACGGTGCAGCCGAAAAACATTACCCATCCGACCGACGCCAAGCTTCTTTTGGTGGCGATCCAACAGCTTGGCAAGCTGGCTAAGGAACATGGCGTGCCCCTGCGCCAGTCCTATGGCCGCGTGGCCAAGACGGCGTCGATGATGGCGGGGCGTTATGCCCACGCCAAGCAGTTCAAGCGCATGAACCGGCAAATCAAGTTCCTGCGCACCCGCCTGGGCCGGATCATCCGCGACATTGGACGCAAGATCGAGGGGGACGACGCGCTCGGAGCGGTCTTCGCGGTGCCCTTGATCAAGGCCCGTCAGATCCGGCGCCAGAAGCAGCGTCAGAGAGGCTGGAAGCTTTATTCCTGGCACGCACCCGAGACAGAATGCATCGGCAAGGGCAAGGCCGCGAAGCCCTATGAGTTCGGCGTCAAGGTCTCCCTGACCACCACCAACAAACGCTGCATGGGCGGTCAATTTATTCTGCATGCCAAGGCTCTGCCCGGAAATCCCTATGACGGCCATACCTTGAAAGAGGTGCTCGCGGAGACCAAGGATCTGACCGGCCGCGAGATCGAAAGGGTCTATGTGGACAAAGGTTATCGCGGCCACCATGCGCCCAAGCCCCTTCGGGTCTTCCGCTCGGGCCAGAAGCGCGGTGTGCACGGCCAGATCAAACGGGAGCTCCGGCGCCGCTCGGCCATCGAAGCCGTAATCGGGCATTGCAAAACCGATGGCCATCTCAACCGCAACTACCTGAAAGGCCGACAAGGCGACAACATCAACGCCGTCATGAGCGCCGTAGGCTACAACTTCCGCCTCATCCTCAAGTGGTTGAGGTATCTCTTGCGCAAAATTATCGCCGCAATATGGGCCGCGATAGCGCCTGCCTCAATGCTCAAAATGGCTTCTTAACAGCCGACTCTCTATTCTTAAAGAGTCCGGGCATGTTTCAGGGAAGCATGCTCTAGGCTTGCGGCTTTAAGTTTCTCGTAGCTTGCCCGCGCGCATGGCCAGATTGGTCGCGTGGCGCGGAACCCAATCTCCCGAATAACAAATTAGTCGATTTTGGCGGCATAGTCTCGGATCACGTCCAGATCCGGTTCCAGGCCCAGGCCGGGTCCGGTGGGGACGGTGATGTTGCCGTCCTTGGCGAGAATGGCGTCGCCGTAAAGACTGGCTTCCAGGGTTTTGTAGTAGAAGGTTTCCGCCAGGCATTCATCGGGCATGGTCGATAGCAAGTGCAGGGTGGCCAGCAGGCCGGGCGCGAAATAGGGCGCGTGGGGCATCACCGTGGTGCCATGAATTTCGGCCAGGGTGTTGATCTTGCGGAACTCGGTGATGCCGCCGACCTTGGTCACGCTGGGCTGGACATAGGTGACGGCGTCAGCCTCCATCATTTTTTGAAACTCAAAAGCCGTGCAGGCGTTTTCCCCCGCCGCCAGCGGGATATCAACCTCCAGTCCCAGACGGGCCAGGCTGTCGAAGTCCTCCGGCGGAAAAATCGGTTCCTCCAGCCAATGCAGATCATAGGGCTTGAAGGCCAGGGCTTTTTCCTTGGCCTGCCAGGGTGTCCAGGGACAATTGGTGTCCACCATCAGGGGGATGCCGTCGCCCATGGCGATCCGCGCGGCGCGGACCTGCGGTTCGGCGGTTTCGTGCAGCTTGATGGATTTGAAACCTTCACCCAGGGCCCTTTGACAGTGTTCCGCCACCAGATCGGGATCGTTGTATTTAAACAACGAGGCATAGGCCGGAATCTCCGTCCGCCGCGCCCCGCCCATCAGGCGCGATAGCGGCAGACCCGCCGCCTTGCCGGCGATATCCCAAAGCGCGATATCAACACCGGAAATGGCGAACATGGTCACGCCATAGCGGCCCCAGATATGGTTCTCCTGCTGTAGGTCATGGGAGATACCGGCGATATTGGCGGCATCCCGGCCAATCAGGCTGGGCCCGATCATGTAATCCACCGCGGCCTTGGTCGCCCGCGCGGAGCCATAGCCGAAGCCATCGCCCCAACCGACCAGGCCGCTTTCCGTTTCGATCCGGATCATCACATAATCCAGGGTGGTCCAATCCATATCACCCCATTTATTGGCTCCGCCCGTGGTATAGGGGAGTTGTATGAGAAAGCTTTCAACCTTGCCGATTTTCATGGTCTGACTCCGTGTTTCGTCACGTCACACTATAGCGCCCGATGGCGTCTGGATTGAAGGTAAAGCCCAGGCCCGGCCGGTCCGGCACAAGCAGATCGCCGTCCACCAGTTCCATGGCCTCGTTATACAAAGGTCCGAACCAGGGCATCATCTCGGAATAGCTGATATTGCTCAAGGCGCCGCAGAGCTGCAAACTTTGTTCTGTATAGAGGTGGGGCGAGACCGGAATATCGAAGGCATCGGCCATATGCGCCACCTTGATAAATTCAGTGATGCCGCCCACCCGTTCCAGATCGGGCATCAGCACGTCGGCCGATTGGCGCTCCAGCATATCGCGAAAGCCATAGCGGGCGTATTCGGTCTCGCCGCTGGCAACGGGGGTATCGATTTCGGCCGCAACCCTGGCCGAACCCGCCAGATCATAGGCTTGCACCGGTTCCTCGAACCAGACCAGGTTATAGGGCTCCAACGCCCGGCCCAGGCGGATGGCATGGTTTACGGTGAAGCCTTGATTGGCATCGGCCATCAGGTCAACATCCGGGCCGATGGCTTCGCGAACAGCCGCCACCCGCTCGATATCTTCCGCTACGGTGGGCTTGCCCAGACGCATTTTCATGGCACGGTAGCCCTGGGCCAGGAAATCCTTGGCCTCGGCCTGCAATTCTTCGATGGAAAGCGAGACCCACAGGCCGCCTGAATGATAGGCTCGGACGCGATCGCGGCTTTGCCCCAACAGGCGGCAGACCGATAGACCATGGGCCTTGCCCACCAGATCCCACAGCGCCATGTCGATCGCGCTCAGCCCAAACAATGTGATGCCCTTGTGTCCGAAGAAATTGATGTCGCCCCACATCGCGTCCCATAGGCCAGCATGTTCATGCGGGTCCCGGCCCACCACCACATGCGCCAGACTGTGGATCATCGCATCCAGCACCGCCAGCCGTCCCGTGTCCATGCACCAGACCAGAGCCTCGCCAACCAGGCCCTCGTCCGTATCAACCTGCAACAGTACACAGGCGACGGATTCGACCCGGTGAATGGCGGTGCGGATCGGCTTTGCAAATGGGATCCGCACATGCTGTGTGCGCAACTGGGTAATTTTCATGAATTTCCCCTTCCGAATCGCCGCCCGTGTCTATTCAGGCCATCCAGCAGCGGGAATAAAACAAACCCGGCCAGAAAGCCGCCAATATGAGCCTCCCAGGCGATTGAACGCACCTCGCCCGTGCCCGGAACACCTGTGTAACCCAAGACGACATTGCTGCCGATAAAGATGGCGATGACCAGCAAGGCGCGGCGCGTGGTCAAACGCAGGACAGCCCCAAACAGGCCCGAAATGGCGCCCGAGGCGCCAACCATTATGGTCTGCTCGTGACTGTAGGAAAACAACGCCAGGCTGGCCCCGGCGCCGCACAAGGCGCAGGCGAAATAAAGCCCCAGAAACCGGCCCCGACCCAACCGCCGTTCCATGGGCGTGCCGAATGCCAGCAAAAAAGCCATGTTGAGGGCCAAATGCAGCAGGTCCGCATGGAGAAAAGCGTAGGTGAGGGGCGAGGCCAGCAGGATCAAGGTATAGGGTGCGCCCTCGCCCATGACCGCGGCCAGAAACCATGGCGGCGAGAAACCGCCCAGGGTGCCGGCGATCATCGACCACTGTTCGGGCAGTACCAGGCGGACCGCGTGAACGCCGGCGTTTATGGCAATCAGGGCCAGCACCACGGGCGTGGCGTTGAAGACGGGCTGAGAGGTTTGTGACAATGAGGGCTCGTTCGATTGGCGTTGGATAGGCTAATTGTGCAGCATAAGGGCTGGCTGTGGCCAATCAAGGCTGGTGAAGGGGTGGCCGGTCGGGTAATTTTCCCTGCAGCCGTGAAAGTCGAGAGGAACAGGTTATGAGTGAGATCAATTATCAGGCTATTTTACCCGAGGGCTGGAACCGGGCGCGGGGGTTTTCCTATGGGGTTGCCGCCGTCGGCAGCCGGGTCCTGCGCATCGCCGGGCAGATCGCGGCCACCAACGGCAATCAGCCCGTGGACCCTGGTCTTGACTTCGGCGGGCAGTGGGAACGTGCCATGGGCAATCTGGTAACCATTCTGCGGGCCGCGGGCGGCGAACCCGCCAATCTGGTCATGCTGCGGGCCTTCGTGACGGATATTGATGCTTTTAACGCGGCGGGCCCCGCCGTTGGCGCGGCCTGGGGGACGCACCTGGGCAAGCATTTTCCGGCCATGACCCTGGTTCAGGTCAGCCGCCTGATCGACCCCAACGCCATGGTCGAGATCGAGGGCGAGGCAGTGTTAGCCTAATACATGCCGTTGTTATGGGCCTCGTTGAAAATGATCCTGCCGGCCTGCCTAAGGGCCATAATAACCTTTGCGCCACTGGGGATGGGACTAGCTGATGGCGAAGCTTGATCGCGATACCTTCGAGCGGCGGACAGGCATTCGCTCCGCCGACTATGATCAGCTCAAGAAAATCACGCTTTTTGCCGGCATGACGGATGAAACCATTATGCGCCTGCTGGTGGATTCCACCGCGCGGCGCTATCCCCGTGGCACCTCGCTATTCATGCAGGGCGAACAGGCGGATAGATTTTTTGTCGTTCTGGAGGGTTGGGTCAAGGGCTTTCGCCAGGCCCCGGACGGTCATGAAAGCGTGATCGCTGTGTTCGGTCCCGGCGAAACCTTTGCTGAAGCGGCCATGTTCGTTTCCGGAAATTTTCCCATCAGTACGGAAATCGCGGCAGATGCGCGGCTGCTGGTGATACCGCGTAACGGCCTTTTGAAACAGTTGCGCGAGGATCCCGATATAGCCCTGAAGATGCTGGCATCGATGTCCCGGCGACTGCGCGGGTTCGTCCAGCAAGTGGAACAATTGACGGTTAAATCGGCGACCCAGCGCCTGGCGTCCTTCTTGGAAAAACTGATCGACGTTGAAGAAGGTTCGGACGAGTTCCAATTGCCTTTGGACAAAATGCTGATTGCCGGGCGCCTGGGTATGCAGCCGGAAACCTTGTCCCGCGCGTTATCCAAGCTACGTTCCATAGGTGTGGCAACCGAAGGGCATCGGGTCATCGTCAAGGATGTCGCGGCCCTGCACGCCATCAACGACGACGATGAATAGCGCCGTGATGAAGCTAATCGACCGGGACGGGCGCCGATATGCTACCTAACAATGACCTAACAATGCGTGATGGCCACTCGAACAGCAGACCAGGGGATTGGCGATGAGCACCATAAAAAAAGTTCCGCAATATTGTTATCAATGTGTCGCCGGGCCGGATTTCCTCACCGTCAAGGTCGAGGACGGCGTGGCGACGGAGATAGAGCCGAACTTCGCCCTGGCGGATGTCCATCCCGGCGGCGGCAAGTCCTGCGTCAAGGCCTATGGTCTGGTGCAAAAGACCTATAATCCAAACCGCCTGCTGACGCCCATGAAGCGGACCAATCCGAAAAAGGGTCGTGACGAAGATCCCGGTTTCGTTCGCATTTCGTGGGACGAGGCCTTGGGAATGGTGGGTGGAAAACTCAAGGAAATTCAGGCCAAGGGTTTGCACGACCCATTGGGCTATGCCCGTGTCGCGGCCTCATTTGGCGGCGGCGGCACACCGACCTATTATATGGGGACCTTTCCCGCTTTTCTGTCCGCTTGGGGCGCGGTGGATTTCAGCTTTGGTTCGGGGCAGGGCGTCAAGTGCACGCATTCCGAACATTTGTACGGTGAATTATGGCATCGCGGCTTTACGGTTGCCGCCGATACGCCGACGACGAATTATATCCTGTCTTTCGGCGGCAATCCGGAGGCCTCCGCGGGGGTGATGGGTATTACACGCCATGCGGATGCCCGGGCACGGGGCGCCAAGCGGGTGCAGATTGAGCCGCATCTTTCCGTTACTGGAGCCTGTTCCGCGGAATGGGTGCCAATCCGACCCAAGACGGATCCCGCATTCATGTACGGCCTGATCCATGCCATGTTGCATGAAATGCCGCGCGAGCGGCTTGATATCGAATTTCTCACCAACCACACCGGCTCCCCCTATCTGGTGGCGCCGAACGGCTATTTCCTGCGCGATCTGGTCAGCCACAAGCCCCTGATGTGGGATTTGAAGCGGGGCGCCGCCGTGCCCTTCGATACCCCGGACATCGAACCGGCCTTGGAGGGCAGCTTTACCGCCTCGGGCATCGAGATCGGCGCGGACGACGAAGAATGGCAGCATGAAGAGATTGAGGTGGATACCGCCTTTAGCCTTCTGGTCAAACAGATGGCCGAATACACCCCGGAATGGGCCGAGGAAATTTGCCAGGTACCGGATGGCTGTATCCGCCGCATCGCCGATGAGTTCGTCAGCCACGCCCAGGTCGGCGATACCATCGAGATCGATGGCGAAATATTGCCCCTGCGTCCCGTGGCGGTGATCCTGGGCAAGACCGTCAACAATGGCTGGGGCGGTTACGAATGTTGCTGGGGGCGTACCCTGCTGGCCTGTCTGGTCGGCGCCCTGGAGGTGCCCGGCGGCACCCTGGGCACCACGGTGCGCCTGAACCGGCCCGCCACCACGCGTCAGGCCAGCGTCATCGGCGGCCCGGATGGCTTCATGCAATACCCCATGAACGCCACCGACAAGGAAAACTGGCAGGAGGCGCCAACCGCCCGCAATGCCCATTCAACCCTGGTGCCCCTGTCGGCGAATTCGCCGTGGAGCCAGGCCTTGGGTCCGACCCATCTGGCCTGGATGTTCCGCAAGGAAAGTCCGGAAAACTGGCCGGCGGTCTCGGCCCCTGATCTGTGGTTCGTCTATCGCACAAATCCCGCGATTTCGTTTTGGGATACCAAGGCGATAACGGAGCGGATCGCGGAATTTCCCTTCATCGTCTCGTTCTGCTACATCCCCGACGAGACCAATTATATGGCCGATGTCCTATTGCCCGAATGCACGGATTTCGAGAGCACCCAACTGATCCGGGTCGGTGGCACCAAGTTCATCGAAAGCTTTTGGGATCATGAAGGCGTGGCCCTGCGCCAACCGGCCATCAAGCCCTTGGGCGAGACGCGGGATTTCACCGATATCGCCACTGAACTGGCCGCGCGCGCCGGCATCCTGGATAAATACAACAATGCCATCAATCGTGGCGCCGCGGGCGTGCCCTTGCGCGGCGGCAACTATGACTTCAGCCTGGATATTGAGCAGAGCCATGGCGCGGAGCAAATTTGGGACGCCATGTGCCGGGCTGCTTCCGCCGAACTGACCGATGGGGCCGAAACCGATGGTCTGGATTGGTACAAGGAGCACGGTATCCGCACGCGGCCGATCTCGCGCCTGATCTGGTATCTGTTCCCGGAATTGCGTAAAAAGGGCCTGCGCTTTGAAATGCCTTATCAGGAACAGCTTTACCGGGTCGGCAAACAGCTTGGCAATCGTTTGCACGAAAAGGGCATCGAGTGGTGGAATGAACAACTTAAGGAGTATGAACCCTTGCCACCCTGGAAGGATTTTCCGGGGATATGGGAACAGGCCACGGTGAATTCCGGCGGTGCTTTGGAGGATTATCCTTTCTGGCTGCTGACCTCCCGCAGCATGCAACTCGCCTGGGGCAGCAACAGTTCGATCCAGATGATCGACGAGGTGGCGAAGAACATGCACGGCCACCGGGCTGTCGTGATGAATACCGGCAGGGCGGCGGAAATGGGGATCGCGGACGGCGATCTGGTAGAGATCAAATCGACCTTGCGCAGCACCAAGGGCCGGGTCGCGCTGAAACAGGGCATCCGGCCCGACACAATTTTGATCCAGGGCCAGTTTGACCATTGGGTTACGCCATTTTCAAAGGATAATCCAGCGCCCAGCATGAATACCGTCGTACCCATGTCTTTGGCGTTGACCGACTCCACGGGTTCTTCCGCCGATATCGTCCGGGTCGCGGTACACCGGCTGGAGGGCAAGGCGTGACCCGCTATGTGATGATTGCCGATCTGCGCCGCTGCGTCGGTTGCCAGACCTGCACGGCGGCCTGCAAGCATGCCAACGCGACCCCACCGGGGGTGCAATGGCGTCAGGTGCTGGATATGGAAACCGGCACCTACCCTCAGGTGCAACGCACGTTCGTGCCGGTCGGCTGCATGCATTGCGCCGATCCGCCCTGCGAATCCGTCTGCCCCTCGACGGCGACCAAGATCCGCGACGATGGCATTGTCGAAATAGATTATGATCTGTGCATTGGCTGTGGCTACTGCGCCGTGGCCTGCCCCTACCAGGCCCGTCATATTGTGCACAAACGGGACCTGGCCTATGACAAACAGGCCATGGCGCACGAAGAGGCGCGCTTTGACGAGGGGCGCATGTCCGTGGCCATGAAGTGCAATTTCTGCCAGAGCCGCATCGATACCGCCAAACAGACCGGGCAGACCCCCGGCGTCGATCCGGAGGTGACGCCGGCGTGCGTCAATTCCTGCATTGCCGACGCCCTGCATTTCGGTGATCGCGATGATCCCAACAGCAATGTCTCCGTCCTGTTGGCGGAGAACCAAACGTTTCGCATGCACGAGGAACTGGGGACGGATCCCGGCTTCTATTACATCTGGGACAAAAACGAATGAGCCGTATTGAACCCTGGCATCAGCTCAATTGGGATTGGCGCGCCGCCGGCAATTTTATAGGCGGCGGCAGCGGCACAGGCTTGCTGATACTGGCAGCGGTGGCCGCAGGCCAGGGGACCGCCTATTGGCCCCTCGGCTTTTTCGGCGCCATTCTGGTAGGCATAGGCCTCGTCTGCGTCTGGTTGGAGATCGGCCGACCCTGGCGCGCCCTGCATGTCTTCTATCATCCGCAAACCTCGTGGATGACCCGTGAAGCCTTCGTTTCCGCCTTGTTGCTGCCAGTCGCACTATTGGCGGCCGCGGCTGCGGCCCCCTTTATTCATTTGCCGGCCATCGCTGGTGGTGCGATCTGGCTGGCGGCGCTGCTGGCCGCGCTCTACCTCTATTGTCAGGCCCGCATCCTGCATGGCTCGAAAGGTATTCCAGCCTGGCGGCATCCTAGCCTTATGCCGGTTATCATCCTGACGGGATTAACAGAAGGGGCAGGCTTTTTGGTGCTGGCGATTGCCTTGATCGGGGGCTTTTCTGTTTGGCCTTTGATACTGCTATTCATCTTGTTGTTGGGACGCTGGATGTCATGGCGCCGCTATCTGGCGAACCTGACGGAAACCGGCGCACCGAACAAGGCTCTGGCTGTCTTGAACGGCGCCACACCGATGATCAATATTCTCGGACATTATGGGCCAGCCATCTTGATGTTATTGGCCCTGGTTACCGGTTCACTAGGCCCTATATTTTTTGCCCTGGCGGGATTGGCCGCTATTGCCGGCGGCTGGCAGATGAAATTCGTTGTCGTCGCCCGGGCTGCCTTTAATCAAGGCTTTGCCCTGCCCCTGACCCCGGTGCGCGGGACCGGAAAGCCCGGCCCGGGTGATAAACCTGGTTGGAACAAGAGCGGGCAGTAACTATGACGGTGCAGCCTAGCGCGCCGCGTTGGCAGGCCGACGACGGCTACCATATCGATGTGCGTGGCTTGCCGGCGCCACAGCCCATGCTGCAAATTCTGGCTCTGCTGGAGACCATCCCGGCGGGCGCGGTGATCGTGCATCACGATCGCGAGCCGATTTATCTGTATCCGGAATTGACGGAACGGGGCTGGAACCACGAATTATTGCCGGGCGCGGGCGATGAAGTTCGCCTTCGCCTGTGGCGGAACGATGTTTAGGCCGATCGTACTATGGCCCTAGGTGCGACCTCATTCCTAGGGAGCGCGGCGGAACGTTTGTTGCCCCTGTCGGTGCCTTTTAGGTTTTTCGGTGCGGCCGTGTTGTTTCATGTGGCGGCGTGGGCGACCTTGGTGGCCGGCGCCGGCGAGCTGGCGACGTTCAGGGGCGGTGGTGGAGCGGTTTTGGCTGCTATCCATCTGATGACCCTGGGCGTGTTCGTCATGACCGCCGTGGGCGCCAGTCTGCAACTGCTGCCTGTCGCCACCCTGCAAGGCTTCGCCGCGCCCGCTAGGATCAATGCTATTTGGTGGCTGCTCAACGCTGGCACCATATGCCTGGCCATGGGCATGTACTTGAGGTGGCACGAGATAATGGCGGTCGGGGGCGCGTTGCTGACGTTCGCCATCGGCCTCTATCTGTGGCTGTTGGTGGGTAATTTGCGGCGTGGCGGTGCCATGATGGCGGTGGTGGCCCATGGCTGGCTGGCGGCCGGCGCCTTGATCGGATTGCTGGTGCTGGGCCTGGTCCTGATTATCAATACGGAGCATGGCTTTCTGGCGAACAGTCAGCGCGCCGCGGTGAGCCATATGTTGGTAGCCGCCTATGGCTTCATGGGTTTGTTGGCCATGGGTTTCAGTTATGTCCTTGTGCCCATGTTCGCCCTGGCGCCGATGCCTTCGGACAAATGGGCGCTGGCGGCCATGTTTTGCGCTTGTACCGGGCTGGCACTGGGGTTTGCGGGTACCTGGTTTGCCCAGGATGCCTGGGCTGCCCTGGGCGGAGGTATCGGCCTGATCGGCGCGGCGATCTATCTCAGCCTGATGGCGATCATCTTAAAGCAAAGAATGCGCAGAAAATTGGGTCCGGCCTTTGATTTGATGCGGTTGTCATGGGCATTGTTGCCTTTGAGTCTGTTAGCTGGGACCGCCTGGGCTCTGAATTTACTGCCGGACTGGGGTGCGGTGATATTCGGCTTATGGTTATTCGGCTGGATACTGGGCTTTCTATTGGCGATTTTGCAAAGGATCGTACCGTTTTTGGCCTCCATGCATGCGGCCTTCGCCGTGAAACGCCGCCCCCCCACCGTGACTGCGCTGACCGCCCGGGGGCCGCTTGCCGCACATCTTTATTGTCATTGTGCGGCGTTGGTATCGTTGTCTGCCGGGATTATCTGGCCGATACCCTTCCTCGTTACCCTGGGCGCCGTGGCGGGATTGCTGGGCGCGGCTTCTTTTGCCTGGTTTTTTCTGTTGGCGGTGCTGAGGTATCGCACTGCCCTGAGGGCGCCGTCCGCTTGACCGCAATCAATGAAGCAATCCGCGTGGTGACACTATACTTTGCCTGAAGTTCATTGTTGTTGATGTTGGGACCGACGCATGCACTACGAAAGCCGAATTGCCCAGGTGTTGCACGACGAACATCTGCGGGTCATTGACTTGATGAATCGTCTGGAAGGCTTCACCACGGGCCGGAAGGCGAAACTCGCGCCTGCCAAAGACGACGCGGCGGCCGGCGCCCTGCTGGCCGATCTGAAGGCCGAATTGCAAGGCGTGTCAGGCCATCATTTCAACTTCGAGGAAGAGAATTTGTTCCCCGCATTGATAGCCGTGGGCGATGTTGCGATCCCGCACATGTTGCGTCAGGAACATGATCTGCTGCGTAATCTTTCGGAAGTCATGCTGCCCATGGTCCAGGAGGCCTGCAGCAATGGTTTCACGGCGGAAGCGTGGGCGGCGTTCCGCGATCTGGCGTTGGAATTGGTGGAACGGCAGATCACCCATATCCAGAAAGAGGAAATGGGCCTGTTGCCAGCCTTGAGCGGCGTGTTCGAAGAACAGCAGGATGGCGAACTGGCGCTTCTATTCGCCGAAGCATAGGGCGCTTTGCCAGCTTGAAAGACGGGACATCCCGCCAGTCAGGTGCGGAGGGCTTCCCCGCTCCAATTCCGCGCCCTCATTTGAGCGCGCTCTGCTTTTCAAAACGCAGGCGATTGCGGGCCGCCCTAAACGCCTCCGGCTTGATAATCAGAGACAAGGAATAGGATGGTCGACAGGACCGGTGGCTCGTGGAAGACTTTAGCCGATTCTTGAGCGCCGAACGCCCTGAGCAGCAGATAGATATAGATAGAGAACACCCCATGTCACACGCTGATTTCGTCCACCTTCGCGTACATTCGGCGTTTTCCTTGTCCGAAGGAGCCATTCATATCAAGGATTTGGCGGATCTTTGCCGTCATGGCGAGATGCCGGCGGTGGCGATCACCGATACGGGTAATCTGTTCGGTGCCTTGGAATTCTCCGAGGCCATGATTGCGGCTGGCGTGCAACCCATCATCGGCGCTGCCATGGCACTATGCCGGGGTGATGGGGGATCCGGCGGTGCCTATCTCGAACCTGACCGCCTCGTCTTGCTGACGCAGTCGGAGGTTGGTTACGAGAATCTCTCCCGGCTCTCCTCGAAATCCTACTTGCAGAGCGAGGGGGGTGAGACGCCACAGATCGAGATGGCGGATTTGCGCCAATGGGGCGAGGGGCTGATCTGCCTCACCGGCGGCGCCGAGGGGCCCGTGGGCCGACTGTTGATCGCCGGCCAGGTAGATCATGCCCGCGCGTTGTTGCAGGAACTTGGCGCTGCTTTCCCGCACCGGTTATATGTTGAGTTGCAGCGCCACGGACTGGCGGAGGAAGCAGCCTGCGAGGCCGCGATGGTCGATCTGGCTTACGAATTCGATCTGCCTCTGGTCGCGACCAACGATGTTTATTTCGCCGACCCCGGCATGCACGAAGCCCATGATGTCCTGTTGTGTATCGCGCAGAAGAATACAGTCAGCCGAACTGATCGCCGCCGCTTGACGGCTCAGCATTATTTCCGCTCTTCCCGCGAGATGCGGGCGCTGTTCGCCGATTTGCCCGAGGCCTTGGATAACACTCTGGTGATTGCCCGGCGTTGCGCCTTCCGGGTGCCCACGCGGGACCCGATACTGCCCAGTTTTGGGGATGGCGGTGATGAAATAGCCGCCATGCGCGCCATGGCCGAAGCGGGGCTTGGGGAGCGCATGCAGACCTTCGGCATTGCCATGGCTTCGGAACAGGCCGCGCCGTACCGGGCGCGTCTGGACTTTGAATTGGACGTGATCATCGATATGGGTTTTGCCGGCTATTTCATGATCGTGGCGGATTTTATCCAATGGGCCAAGGCGCGGTCTATTCCCGTGGGGCCGGGACGCGGTTCGGGTGCCGGCTCGGTGGTGGCATGGTGTCTGAAAATTACCGATCTGGATCCCCTGCGCTTCGGCTTGCTGTTCGAACGCTTCCTGAATCCGGAACGGGTATCCATGCCTGATTTCGATATCGATTTCTGTCAGGACAAGCGGGATCAGGTGATCCGCTATGTGCAGGATAAATACGGCCATGATCAGGTGGCGCAGATCATCACCTTTGGTAAATTACAGGCCCGTGCGGCGCTACGTGACGTCGGCCGCGTGTTGGAAATGCCGTTCGGACTGGTCGACCGTCTCTGCAAGATGGTGCCGAACAATCCGGCCAATCCCACCACACTGCCCGAGGCGCTGAAGGCCGAACCCCGGATTAGAGAGTTATTGCGCAACGAGCCGGGCGTCGACCGCCTGTTCGACATCGCCATGAAGTTGGAGGGGTTGTACCGTCATGCCTCGACCCATGCCGCCGGCGTGGTAATCGCGGATCGGCCACTGGAACAGCTTGTGCCGCTTTACCGCGACCCCAATTCGGACATGCCGGTGACCCAGTTCAACATGAAATGGGTAGAGCCGGCGGGACTGGTGAAGTTTGATTTTCTGGGCCTGAAAACATTAACGGTGCTGGATCGGGCAGTAGACATGATCCACGGTCGCGATAAAAACTTCGCTCTTGACCGGATACCCCTGGATGATCAATCAGCCTATCAATTGATCGCGCGGGGTGACACCGTTGGCGTATTCCAGTTGGAAGGTTCGGGCATGCGCGACATGTTGCGTCAGATGCGGCCTGATTGCTTTGAGGATATCATCGCCGTGGTTGCCTTGTACCGGCCCGGTCCCATGCACAACATTCCCCGCTTCTGCAACGTGAAATTGGGCGCGGAGGCAGCGGACTACCTGCATCCCTGCCTGCAAAGTATCCTGACCGAAACCTACGGCGTGATCGTCTATCAGGAACAAGTTATGCAGATTGCCCAGGTAATGGCGGGTTACAGTCTGGGCGAGGCGGACCTGCTGCGCCGGGCCATGGGTAAGAAGATCAAGTCGGAAATGGACGCACAGCGCGCCCGCTTCGTGGACGGCGCGGTCGCCAACGGCATTGAGGCGGATAGGGCTGAATATGTCTTTGATCTGGTTGCCAAGTTTGCCGGCTATGGTTTCAACAAAAGCCACGCTGCGGCTTATGCCCTGATTGCCTATCAAACGGCCTATCTGAAGGCCAACTATCCGGTTGAATTCATGGCCGCGACCATGTCCCTGGATATGACCAATACCGACAAGCTGAACCTGTTCAAGCAGGAGGTTCAGCGGATGGGTATTCGTCTGCTGCCGCCCGATTTGAATAAATCGGACGTTGTTTTTACCGTGGCGGTGGAGCCGACGGAACAACACCCGGGCGCCATCCACTATGCCTTGGCGGCGGTTAAGAATGTCGGCCGTGAGGCGATGGCGGCTGTCGTGGCGGAACGGCAGACAAATGGCCGTTTCAGAGATGTTTGGGATTTTGCCGGCCGCCTGGATCCCCGTCAGGTGAATAAGCGGCAGGTGGAAAATCTGGCCCGCGCCGGGGCCTTTGACAGCCTAAATCCGAACCGGGCGCAAATGCTGGCGGCGGCGGAAATTTTGCTGCGTTTTGCCGGCCATGCGGCCGGGGAGCGGGAGTCCGCCCAGGTCAGTCTGTTTGGCGGCGACGATGGGGCGGGCAACGTACCGCCGCCGCCGTTGCCCCTGGTGGCGGAATGGCTGCAGTTGGACAAGTTGGCAAATGAGGCCCAGGCTATTGGGTTTTATCTTTCCGCTCACCCGTTGGAATCCTATCCCGCCCTTTTGGCCCAGAAGTCCATGGTCAATTATGTGGAATTGGAGGCCCGTGCCGATCAGGGCGGCAAGCAGTTCCGCATTGCCGCCACGATCGAGGAGGTGAGCGAGCGGAAAAGCGCCAAGGGTAATCCCTACGCTTTTGTCCGGGTCTCGGATCAGACTGGCATCTTCGAGTTGACCCTGTTCGGCGATGATCTGGCGGCGAGCCGGGATTTGCTGATCAAGGGGCGCTCCGTGGTGATGACCGTCGACGTGCGCGATGATGGCGAGCGCCGCCGCATGATTGCCTCGCAGCTGGTTGATATAGAGCAGGCCAGCTTAACCGTGGCCAGTGGGGTGCGGGTTTTTTTGAAAAACCCCGACCCACTGGCTTCGCTGCGCCGTCTATTGGGCGATCATAGTTCGGGTCGTGGCCAGGTCACTCTGTTATTGGAATTGGCGGCAAAAGGCCGCGAGGTGGAAATCACCCTGCCAGGCGGTTTTGCCATCACCCCGCAAGTGCGAGGCGCATTGAAGGCGATCCCCGGCGTTTTGGACGTGCATGATGCGTGATATTGTCTGGACCAAGGTTTTTCCTTTGTGAACCGCCTTGCTAAGGCTGGAAAATCCGTTTATTAAGCGGCCATTATTTCTTAAATCGCACGTGGGCTTGCGTCGATGGGACAGACAGACCCTATCGATGCTCCGGTGTCCGGCAACGGATGGGCGCCCGCGGAGGCATAACCGGAGAAGATGATGACACTTTCGGACGTCCCGACATTTACAATGCGTCAGCTGTTGGAGGCTGGTGTTCATTTTGGCCATCAAACCCATCGTTGGAATCCCAAGATGGCCCCTTTTATCTATGGTGCTCGCAATAACATCCACATCATGGATTTGCGCGAAACCTCACCCATGCTGCAACGGGCCCTGGTTAAGATACGCGACGAGGTCGCGCGCGGTGGCCGGGTGTTGTTCGTTGGAACCAAGCGGCAGGCTTCCGCGCCGTTGACCGCGGCAGCCAGTGCCTGCGGGCAATATTACGTCAATCATCGATGGCTGGGCGGCATGCTGACCAATTGGCGGACCATCTCAAATTCCATTAAACGCCTGCGGGTATTGGAAGAGCAATTGGGCGAGGAAAGCAGCGGCCTGACCAAGAAGGAGTTGTTGCAGTTGAACCGGGAGCGGGACAAGCTGGAACGCGCTCTGGGCGGCATCAAGGATATGGGCGGTTTGCCGGCGGTGATGTTCGTGATCGACACCAACAAGGAAGAGATCGCGATTCAAGAAGCGAAGAAGTTGAACATTCCGGTGGTCGCGGTGGTGGACTCCAATTGCGATCCGGATCTTATCGACTTTCCCATTCCGGGTAATGATGATGCGGCGCGCGCCATCTCCCTATATCTTGATCTGATCTCGCGCTCGGTCATCGCCGGCCTGCAGCTGGAACGGCAGATCGGCGGCGAAGACCTGGGCGCGGCGGAAGAATTGCCCATGGAGGAAATTGCGGCCATGGAAGAGGCGGTCGCGTTGCCCGAGGCTGCGGCAGAACCGGAAATACCTGCGGCATAATCAGGCTTATTGGCTTTGCCGCAGCAAATCGCGCTGTGTTTTTATCTAGGAGATTAGCTGTGACCCAAGTTTCAGCGGCAATGATCAAGGACCTGCGCGGCAAGACCGGCGCCGGCATGATGGATTGCAAAAAAGCCCTGCAAGAAGCCGAGGGCGATATCGAGGCGGCTGTCGACTGGCTGCGCACCAAGGGTTTGGCGGCGGCCGCGAAAAAGGCTGGCCGCGTGGCGGCCGAGGGTTTGGTTGCCGTCGTCGCCGAAGGTAACAGGGGCGTCGTCGTCGAAGTCAACAGCGAGACCGATTTCGTCGCCCGCAATGACCAGTTCCAAGCTTTCGCCCGCACCATTGCCGCGTTGGTTTTGGCCACCGGGAATGGTGATATTGAGGCTTTACAGGCGCAACCATATCCTGAAGAAGACCGTAGTGTCGGTGAAGAATTGACCCACATGATTGCGACAATCGGTGAAAACATGTCCCTGCGCCGGGCTGTGACTCTTTCGGTGGATGAGGGCGTGGTGACCTCTTATGTGCACGCGGCGATCGCCCCCGGCCTGGGCCGGATCGGTGTCTTGGTCGCCCTGGAATCGTCCGGTGATCAGGCGCAATTGTCGGCTCTGGCCAAGCAACTCGCCATGCATGTGGCGGCCGCTGCTCCGCAATCTGTCAGCGTCGATGATCTGGATCAGGACGCAGTGGAACGGGAACGCGCCGTCTTGACCGAGCAGGCCCGGGACAGCGGCAAACCGGAAGAGATTATTGCCAAGATGGTCGAGGGCCGCCTGCGCAAGTTTTATCAGGATGTGGTTCTGACGGAACAGACCTGGGTGATTGACGGCGAAAGCAAGGTTGCTGCGGTGTTGGCGCAGGCAGGCAAGGATCTGGGAACGCCGGTGAAAGTGGCCGGGTTCGTCCGTTATGTGTTGGGTGAAGGCATTGAGCGGGAAGAATCCGACTTCGCGGCCGAGGTGGCGGCGCAAGTATCGGCCTAGACCGACCAGCACTTCTGCTACCGCAGCGGCACTGGGGACCATCCCGCCCGACCAGCGTTCAAAATGAAGAGGGTTCGCCTGTGATGACGCCCGAGCAAGCCAATTCCAGCGGGGCTGATGGCGGCCAGGGATTGCGCTATCGCCGGGCCTTGTTGAAGATATCCGGCGAGGCCCTGATGGGTAGCGGCGAATATGGCGTGGATTTTGATACGGTGCGCCGCATTGCTCAGGATGTAAAGCAGGTGCGTGACCTTGGCGCACAGGTTTGCCTGGTCATTGGCGGCGGTAATATCTTTCGCGGCATTTCCGGCGCCACGGTTGGGATGGAACGCGCCAGCGCTGATTATATGGGCATGCTGGCAACGGTCATGAATGCCCTGGCCATGCAAAGCGCCCTGGAAGGAATCGGCCAGCCGACGCGGGTTCTCTCCGCCATTCCCATGGCTACGGTCTGTGAACCCTATATTCGTCGCCGCGCCATGCGCCACATGGAAAAAGGCCGGATCGTGATCTTTGCCGCTGGTACCGGCAATCCGTTTTTCACCACAGATACCACCGCCGCCCTGCGGGCTGCTGAGATGAATTGCGATTGTCTGTTAAAGGGCACGCAGGTGGATGGCGTTTATGCGGATGATCCAAATAGCAATCCCGCTGCCGAGCGTTACGACCGGTTGAGCTACCACGACGTATTATCCCGTGATTTAAAGGTTATGGATGCGGCTGCCATTTCTCTTGCACGAGAGAACGCGATCCCTATCCTTATATTCTCTATTCACAACGACGGTGCCTTTGCGGACGTATTGCGCGGAAGGGGCAGATGCACCATGATTGACGAAGGAGAGTAAGCGGTGGCGGATCCCGACTTAGACGACCTGACGAGACGTATGAATGGCGCGATTGAGGCGTTATCCCATGAATTTGCGGGCCTGCGCACGGGGCGGGCATCAATCGGACTGTTGGAGCCCGTCATGGTGGACATTTATGGCATGCAAATGCCTTTGAACCAGGTGGGTACGATCGGCGTACCGGAACCGCGCATGTTGACCGTGCAGGTTTGGGATAAAGGCGCGGTGGCATCGGTGGATAAGGCCATCCGCGCCGCTGGCCTAGGTTTGAATCCGTCCGCGGACGGTCAATTGTTGCGTGTTCCAATTCCGGAATTGACCGAGGAACGCCGCCTTGAAATGGCCAAGATCGCGCATAAGTATGCGGAACAGGCGCGCGTCGCCGTCCGCAATGTCCGGCGCGATGGCATGGATAATTTAAAGAAGATGGAAAGAGACGGCGAACTGAGTGAAGATGATCAACACCTTTGGGGTGACGAGATCCAGCAGCTGACTGACAAAATGATCGCCAGGATCGATCAGGCCTTGGCTGCTAAGGATGAAGAGATCATGAAGGTGTAAATGGTCACGAACACATCGCTCAAAACTGGCGCGCCATCGCCGCCCCGGCATATCGCAATTATCATGGATGGTAATGGCCGTTGGGCCAAGGCCCGCGGGTTGCCTCGCGTCGCCGGCCATCAGCGCGGTGTCGATGCTTTGCGCGGCGTGGTTGAAGCAGGCCAGGAACTGGGAATCGATTACCTGACCCTGTATGCATTTTCCTCGGAAAATTGGAAGCGTCCGCCAACCGAAGTCGATGACTTGATGGGCCTGTTGCGCCTGTACCTCCGACGCGAGTTGCGCGAATTGCACCGCAATGGAGTGCGTATTCGTTTCATTGGGGAATGGCGGCGGTTGGCCCTGGACATTGTTAAACTGATTGAGGATGCGGAACAGACCACCGCCGGCAATATGGGTCTGACCCTCGTCATTGCCGTCAACTATGGCAGTCACAGCGAGATTGTCGAGGCGAGCCGCAGGATCGCAGCGGCTGTGATCGACGGCAGTCTGACACTTGATGAAATAAACGAAACGACTTTCGCGGGCTATCTTTACACAGTGGGCATTCCTAATCCCGATCTGGTTATTCGAACCAGCGGTGAGCAGCGTTTGAGTAACTTTCTGTTGTGGCAGGCCTGCTATGCGGAATTGGTCTTCATGGATTTGCTTTGGCCTGATTTTACCAAACAGAGTCTGGAACAGGCCGTGGATGAATTTCATCGCCGTGAACGACGCTATGGCGCAACCAGCGGCTGATCGCATCAGCTCACCGCTGCGGACGCGTGTCCTTTCGGCGCTAGTATTATTGCCCGTGGTTTTGGGAACGCTCTATCTTGGCGGGTGGGGGTTCGCCCTTTTACTGGCTTTGGCGGCCGTCTTGATGACCGGTGAATGGGATCGCCTGACCGGCGGTGTTGGATTTGGCCTGCTCGGTCTGGCGTCGGCGCTGGGTTTGTTGGTGATCCTGGCGTTGGCTTATTTTGGACATGTGGGATGGGCGCTACTGGCGCTGTTGCCAGCGGTGCTGGTTCTTGTTGCGTTAAGCCGTCTGGACGGACGATCGTTGATCTGGCCGGTGCTGGGATTGTTCTGGTTGGGGCTGCCATGTTTGGCGTTGTTGTGGTTGCGTATGGGGGATAACGGTATGTTTGCCGTTTCGTGGTTATTCCTGGCGGTGTGGTCCTGTGATACCGGGGCTTATTTTGCCGGTCGGCGTATCGGTGGGCCGAAACTTGCGCCCAGTGTCAGCCCCAAGAAAACTTGGTCCGGACTGTTGGGTGGAATGTTTTTGGCCGCCGCGGCTTCGGCGCTGTTGGCAATCGTGGTTGAACTCAGGGAAACGGCGCATTTTGCCGTGCTGGGTGCGCTGTTGGCGTTGATTTCACAATGCGGGGATTTGGCCGAATCGGCGCTGAAGCGACACTTTGACGTCAAGGACAGCGGCGCCTTGATCCCAGGCCATGGCGGCATACTGGACCGAGTTGACGGCGTTCTGTTCGCGGCCCCCGCCTTAGCCTTGGCGACCCTGGTTCCGACCTTAGGAGTACTGCCATGGCAATAGCCCGCAAAAATGGCGATGACGGGGCGCGCGAGTACAATGATGGAGGCACTACGCCGCGCCGGGTCTCCATATTGGGCGCGACCGGCTCCGTTGGTCGAAGCACCCTGGACTTGATCGGCCGTCGACAAGCGGCCTACAAGGTGGTGGCTTTGACCGCACAGAGCAACGTGGGGCTGTTGGCGGCCCAGGCCCGTCTGTTTAAAGCCGAGTTGGCGGTGATCGGGGATGAGGGCCGCTACGGCGCTCTGAAGGAGGCATTGGCAGGCAGCGGTGTTGAGGTGGCTGCGGGTCCTCGAGCCTTATGCGAGGCCGCCGAGCGGCCCAGTGATTGGTTGATGGCAGGAATTGTAGGCGCGGCTGGATTGGGACCAACACTGGCCGCCATACGTCGGGGTGCGATCGTGGCCCTGGCCAACAAGGAATGCCTAGTCTGCGCCGGCGAATTGATTTTGGAAGAGGTGCGTCGGGGCAACGCCACTTTGCTACCGGTGGATTCCGAACACAATGCGATTTATCAGGTCTTTGATTTCGATCGCCCCAAGACCATTGACCGCATCATTCTGACGGCATCAGGTGGTCCGTTCCTGAATTTGGATGTTACGGCCATGGCCCAAGTCACTCCGGCACAGGCGGTGGCCCATCCCAATTGGGATATGGGTGACAAGATTTCCGTGGATTCAGCCACTATGATGAACAAGGGCCTGGAATCGATCGAGGCTTTCCATCTGTTTCCGGTCGCGGCGGAGCAGATAGAAATTTTGATCCATCCGCAATCGGTGGTACACAGTTTAGTCGGGTATGTGGACGGCTCGATCCTGGCGCAATTGGGCGCACCGGATATGCGCACACCCATCGCATATACTTTGGCGTGGCCAGACCGAATGTCGACGCCGACCGAGCGTTTGGATTTGGCCCGCATGGGCGATTTGTCATTCGAGGCACCTGATCCCATGCGCTTTCCCTGTTTGCGCCTGGCGCGTGAGGCCTTGCTGGCGGGGGGCACGGCGCCGACAATTTTGAACGCCGCTAACGAAATTGCTGTGGCCGCCTTTTTAGCCGAACGTTTGGGTTTCCTTGAAATTGCCCGGGTGGTGGAGGAAACCTTGGGTAAGATAGCCGTGACGTCCGTTGCCGATTTGGCGGACGTCGGGGCAGCGGATGCAGAGGCGCGGGCGACAGCGCGCGCGCTGGCTGGTTTGCCGGCGTTGGGGGATAACCGGTTGAGCCTGGTACAGGGGTGATGGACGTGTTGCTGGATTTCACCGCCAATTTCGGGGGCTATGTATTGCCCTTTCTACTGGTTTTGACGGTTCTGGTTTTTGTCCATGAAATGGGTCACTACTTGGTGGCCCGCTGGAATGGCGTACGGGTCGAGGTGTTTTCCATTGGCTTCGGCCCCGAGATCAAGGGCTGGAACGATCGTACCGGTACCCGCTGGAAGTTCTGCTGGATTCCCTTTGGCGGCTACGTCAAATTCTTTGGCGACAGCGACGGTGCCAGCCGGCCTGATGGTGAAGCACTGCGGGATTTGAGCGATGATGAGCGGGCGGTTTCGTTTCATCATAAGCGCCTGGGTCAGCGCGCCGCAGTCGTGGCGGCGGGACCCATGGCCAATTTCATTTACGCCATCGTCGTGCTTGCCGCGATGTACATGGTCTTTGGACAGCGGGTCACACCGGCGGAAATCGGCCGTGTCATCGATCACAGCGCGGGGCAGGCCGCGGGCTTTGAAGAAGGCGATGTCGTCCTGGCCATCGACGGCGATCGAATCCACCGTTTTGAACAGTTTGAGCAGGCTGTCTTTCTTAATCCCGGGCGGCCGCTCAGCTTTCGTATTCGCCGATTTGACGGTGAAAAGACATTATCGGCCACTCCGCGCCTGGTCGAAAAAGCCGATCGTCAGGGTATCGTGCATAAATTTGGCGACCTGGGCCTGTGGCCGGCCAGTCCCGCCATCGTCGGTAAAGTCTATCCAGACAGTCCCGCGGCGGCGGCGGGCTTTCTCGTTGGAGATCGAATTCTAGCCATTGATGGCCAGATTCTCGACAATTTCGAACGTTTGCAGGACATCGTCGCGGCTAGCAATGGACGCCGCCTGACCGTCACGGTGCTGCGCGATGGCACCGAAGTGCGTTTGTACGTGGCTGCGCGGCGGGCAGAGCCAGCAAAAGATTCCGCCAAGAGTCCCACCGGTACTGCGCGTTGGCTAATCGGTATTTTGCGGGCCCAGCGCGCACCGGTTCGCCTTGGCCTCACCGACGCCGTGACGGAAGCGACTGCGACCTGCTATGAAATGCTGGCGCAGACACTGGTCTATGTGGGTCAGATGATTTCCGGCAGCCGGGGTACCGAGGATTTGGGCGGGCCCTTGCGTATCGCCCATGCCTCGGGTCAGGCGGCCCAGGTTGGTATTGAACAGTTGATCATGCTTTCGATACTGTTGTCCCTGAACCTGGGCATGATCAATTTGTTCCCTATCCCTATATTGGATGGTGGCCATCTACTTTTCTATGGCTTTGAGGTGATCTTGCGTCGGCCCTTGACGGAACGAACTCAGGAATTCGCTTTTCGTATCGGTCTGGCGTTGGTGCTGACACTTACGGTCTTTGCTACCTGGAATGATCTGGTAAACTTGCGTGTCGTCGAGTTTATTGCGGATCTGTTCTCATAATCCCAGAATCAGGTCCATTGGAGGCCGTACTTTTGCGTTTACGCCTAACCGCCCTGTCCGTTGCCACGACGATGTTGGGCGCGTGTTTTTGGCTCATGCTGCCTGCTGTGCCAGCTATGGCTGCGGAGAGCGCTTCGTCAGTTGCCATTGCGCGGATTGATGTGCAAGGCAACCAGCGGATAGAGGCACTGACCATACAATCCTATATGACGATTGCTGCCGGCGATCAGTTTGACCCCGGACGGGTTGATCAATCCTTAAAGGCCTTGTTCGCGACCGGCTTGTTTGCCGATGTCTCGATTCGCCGCCAAGGCAATCGATTGGTCGTTGATGTGGTGGAAAACCCGATCATCAACCGCCTGGCGTTTGAAGGTAACCGTCGCGTTACGGACGAGGTGTTGGAGCAGGAAGTGCAATTGCGCCCCCGCGTCGTCTATACCCGTAGCCGGGTGCAGGCGGATGTGCAACGTATCCTGCAGGTCTACCGCCGCAACGGTCGTTTCGCCGCTTCCGTTGAACCCAAAGTGGTGCAATTGGAACAGAACCGCGTCGATTTGATCTTCGAAATTGCCGAGGGACCCGTAACGGGTATTCGCCGCATTGATATTATCGGCAACCGTAATTTTGATGACGGAAAGCTACGCCGGGCTATTGCCACAAAGGAATCCCGCTGGTACCGATTTTTTTCGTCTGACGACAGCTATGATCCCGATCGCGTGACCTTGGACCGGGAATTGCTGCGAAAATTTTATTTGGAGCGCGGCTACGCGGATTTCCGGGTCCTGTCGGCGGTCGCCGAACTTACCCATGACCGGAGCGACTTTTTTATCACGTTCACGGTCGAGGAGGGGGAGCTTTATAAGTTCGGCGAGATCGAACTGGCCACCAACCTCCGCAATCTGGATCCGGAAACCCTGCGCCATGCGCTGACGATTGTTAAAGGTGAAACATACAATGCAGAATTGATAGAGGAATCTATTGAAGAACTGAATTTTGAGGTTGGTCGACTGGGTTATGCCTTTGTCGACATTCGTCCCCGGGTCAAGCGTCAAAGAGATGAGCGGTTGATCGATTTGGTGCTCGAGATCAACGAAGGGCCGCGAGTCTACATTGAACGGATCAATATTACCGGCAACATTCGGTCCTTGGACAAGGTGATCCGGCGCGAATTGACATTGGCGGAGGGTGATGCCTTCAATACCGCAAAGCTGCGCAGATCAAGAGAGCAAATAAGGCGCCTTGGCTTTTTTGACAAAGTTGATCTGGCGCAAAAGCAAGGCGAAGCGCAGGATAAGGTGGTGATCGACGTCGATGTGCAGGAGCGGTCGACGGGGGAATTAAGCTTTGGCCTTGGCGTTTCCACCGAGGAAGCCGTGATCGGTGATGTCTCGATCCGCGAACGCAATCTTTTAGGCAAAGGGCAGGACCTGAAATTGTCTCTCGGCCTATCCGCGACCAGACAGCAGGTGGATTTGTCCTTTACAGAACCTTATTTTTTAGATCGCAACGTGTCTGCGGGATTTGATCTATTCATCAGGGAAGAAGATCAGCAGGATCGCAGTTCATTTGACGAAAAATCAAAAGGTTTTGGCTTGCGCACCCGCTTTCCCATTACTGAAAACCTGAAGCAAGGCCTGCGCTATACCTTGCGTGCGGACGAGATCGAAAATATTGACGCTGATACATCACCCTTCATTCGCCTGGACGAGGGGGATTATATTACTTCCGCCGTGTCCTATAGTTTGATCTATGATACCCGCGACGACATTATTCTGCCCACAAAGGGTATAGTTATTGTTGGTGGTCAGGAATTTGCCGGGGTGGGTGGCGATGTACGCTATGTACAAAGCACTGGGCGCTGGTCCTATTTTTACCCAATCACCCGGGACGTGGTCGGCAATGTATCACTATCCGGCGGCTATATTGTCGGCCTGGACCAGGATGTTCGCGTATTGAACCGGTTTTTTCTAGGCGGCAATTCCTTTCGTGGTTTTGCGACGGGTGGCGTTGGTCCCAGGGATTCCTCGACGGATGACTCGATCGGCGGCAATGTCTTTTATGTGGCAACGGGGGAACTTCGCTTTCCTATTGGCCTGCCCCAGGATTTTGGCGTTTTGGGCCGGACCTTTACTCAGGTCGGTACCTTGTTTGACCCCGATGTCAGCGGCGCGAATTTGCAGGATTCAAATAGTGCGCGCGTGAGCGTCGGTATCGGGATATCGTGGCGGTCTCCCTTTGGTCCGATCAACGTCGATTTGGCTCAGGCGGTCGTCAAGGAGGATTTCGACAAGGACGAGGTATTCAAGTTTAATTTCGGCACCAAATTTTAAACCTGCTTGGGATGAATAAGCATGCGGCTCTTATTTGCTTCACGTCTTCTTACGCTCGCCCTGCTGCTCGTTGTGCCGGGTGGTGCCGGCACCTGGGCCGAACCCATGCCAAAGGCGGTCATTGCGGTCCTGGACTATGCGCGAATCCTGCAGGAATCCGATGCGGCCAAGGATATTCGCCGGCAAGCGGGGCAATACGGTGATCGTTTTCGCAATGACATTCAGACGGAGGAGAAACGTCTCCGCGAAATGGAAGCGGAATTGAAGCGCCAGCGCGGCGTGTCAAGCCTCGCAGCCTTTGAAGAGAGTAGTCAAAAGTTTAAAAGACAGGTTATGGCGGCGCAACGACAGGGACAGGATTTCAAACGGAAACTGGATGAAGCGCTCAAGCTGGCCATGGCCGAGGTGCAGCAGGCCGTAATCCCCATCGTTAGAAAATTGACGGTGGAAAAGGGCTACACCATTGTGGTGGATAATTCACAGGTTTTGTTTGCTGACCGGGCGCATGATATCACCAAGGAGGTGATGGACCGTTTGAACCAGACATTACGCACGGTTGCCGTTGCGAAGCCGCAATAGTGATGGATGGGTATTAAAGGGTCATGGCGGATCCCAGATATTTTCAACGGCAAGGTCCGTTCCGACTTGCTGAACTGGCGGCAATCTGCCAGATCGAATTAAGCGATCCCGCTGCCGCCGATCTGGCAATTGTGGATGTCGCCGCCTTGGAAACAGCAGGCCCGGGACAGTTAAGTTTTCTTGACAATAAGACCTACATGGATGCCTTTTCAGCCAGCTTGGCGAGTGCATGTATTGTTGAGCGGCGATATGCCGCGCAGGCTCCCGATGGCATGGTGCTGTTGCATTGTGATCAACCATATCGTGCCTTCGCCCTGGTTGCCCAGGCCTTCTATCCCAGGCCTCGGCCACTGGCGGGAATTTCACCCGCGGCTACGGTGGATGCGACAGCGACGTTGGGTCCGGATTGCCAGGTTGCCGCCGGTGTCGTGATCGCCGCCGGTGTGGAAATCGGTGCGCGGTGCATTATCGGCGCCAATGCGGCCATTGAGTCCGGCGTGATCCTTGGTGACGATTGCATTATCGGGGCTGGGGTCTCGCTTTCCCATTGTCAGATCGGTAACCGCGTGACATTGCACCCGGGCGGACGAATTGGGCAGGACGGTTTTGGCTTTGCGATAGACCCCGGCGGCCATGTAAAAGTACCCCAGATCGGGCGGGTCCTGATTGGCGATGATTGCGATATCGGCGCCAATACGACGATTGACCGGGGGTCAATGCGCGATACCTTGATTGGGGCCGGATGCTGGATTGATAATCTGGTTCAGATCGGGCACAACGTGGAACTGGGGCGTGGTTGTGTGATCGCCGCCATGACCGGTATATCGGGCAGCACGACAGTGGGTGACTTCGTGGCAATGGGTGGGCAGGCTGGTTTGGCCGGTCACTTAAATATTGGTGACGGCGTTCAAATCGCCGCGCAAAGCGGTATCATGTCCGACGTGCCGCCGGGATTGACCGTGTGTGGCTCGCCGGCGGTACCGATCAAGGAGTTTTTTCGGCAGGTAGCGACCTTGCGCCGGTTGGCGCGGCAACAGCTACATAGAGGTGGCGAGGAGCAATGACCGAGGCTGTGGCAGCAGGGCGGGCGGATGCCGTCGACATTACCCGCATCATGGAGATGATACCCCATCGTTATCCGATGTTGTTGATAGACCGCGTGGTTGACATTGTCGCCAATGAAACCGCCGTGGGCATCAAGAACGTGACCATCAACGAACCACAATTTCAGGGTCACTTTCCCCAGCGCGCCATAATGCCGGGGGTATTGATCGTTGAGGCTATGGCGCAGACGGCAGGGGTTTTGGTGATCCACTCCATGGGAGAGGATGCGGAAGGTAGCTTGGTTTATTTTATGTCCATTGATAAATGCCGTTTTCGACGACCCATAGTGCCGGGAGACTGCATGCGCATCAATGTTGCCAAGGAACACAAAAGAGGCAATGTCTGGCGGTTTCAGGCTAAAGTCTTTGTTGATGAGCACCTTTGCAGTGAAGCGCGTTTCGCCGCGATGTCGGTACAGGGATAGGGATAGGGTAGGACAATGGCCAGAATTCATCCGACCGCCTTCGTTGAAAGCGGCGCGGCGTTAGGCGAGGGGGTGCAAATTGGACCCTATTGCATCGTATCGGCCGAAGCGAAATTAGGCGACGGTGTCGTACTCGACAGCCATGTGGTGATTGCCGGTCGGACGACGATTGGACCGAACAACCGCATCTTTCCATTCGCCGCGATTGGTACGCCGCCCCAGGATACGAAATACGCGGGCGAGTCCTCGGAATTGATCCTGGGCGCCAACAATATTATCCGCGAACATGTCACCATGCATCCGGGGACCAGCGGCGGCGGTCTGATCACGCGGGTTGGCAATAACTGCCTGTTCATGGTCGGTGCGCATTTAGCGCATGATTGCCAGATCGGCGACCATGTTATCCTGGTCAACAATGTCATTCTTGGCGGTCATGTGGAAGTTCAGGATCATGCCATTCTTGGCGGCATGTCGGCGGTGCATCAATTTGTCAGGATCGGCCGCCATGCCATGATCGGGGGTAAGTCGGCGGTTGAAAGCGATGTCATTCCCTATGGCTCGGTGCTGGGCAATCGGGCCTATTTGAGCGGCCTGAATATTATCGGATTAAAACGGCGCGGCTTTGGGCGGGATGAAATTCACGGCTTGCGTGCCGCCTATCGTCTGCTGTTTGCTCAGGAAGGCACCATGCAGGAACGCCTTGTCGATGTCGCCGCGATGTTCGCGAACCATGAACAGGTGATGGAGATCGTCGCCTTTATCCAGGCGCATTCATCCCGCGCCCTGTGCCAGCCGAAATTGGATCGTGCCGCCTAAACTGGGCATTCTGGCCGGGCGGGGGGAGCTGCCCCGCAGCATCGTCGAGGCCTGCCAGGGGTCAGGACGGGAGATCTTCGTCATTGCCTTCAACGGCGATACGGACCCGGCGACGGTCGCGGGCGGAGTTGCTCACGCCTGGGTCGATCTGCCGGCGGTGGGCCGCACAATTAGGCTCTTGAAGGAGGCCGAGGTACGGGATCTGGTTTTGATCGGACCCGTGGGGCGACCGGATTTTTCCGCGTTGCGGCCGGACTGGCACGGCGCAAAATTGTTGCCGAAAATCATTCGGGCAGCACGTCAGGGTGATGATGCCTTGATGAAAGTGATCGTGAATGACCTGGAACAACAGGGCTTCAGCGTCTTGGCAGCGGAGGCGGTTTTGTCCGATCTGGGCGCACCCAGGGGAAGTATGGGTTCGCATGAACCCGATGCCAGTGACCGCGCCGATATCAAACGTGGAATGGAAGTGGTGGGCCTGTTGGGCCGTCTGGACATCGGCCAGGCAGTGGTCGTGCGGGATGGCTATGTATTGGCCGTGGAAGCGGCCGAGGGCACCGACGCCATGTTGCAACGCTGTGGTCAGTTTCGCGCAGCGGGACCCGCGCGGGGCCGCGCCGGGGTTCTGGTGAAACGACCCAAACCCAATCAGGAACGCCGGGTCGATTTGCCGACCATAGGTGTCGCCACGGTGCGGGCGGCGGCGGCGGCTGGCTTGAAAGGCATTGCGGTCGAGGCCGGCGGCGCCTTGGTTGCCAATCGCCAGGCCGTGGCGGATGCGGCGGATGCGGCGGGAATTTTTGTCTGTGGTGTCGCCGTGGGAGATGAACCCTGAGCGACAAGGCGCGTCATTTCGTTCTTGTAGCGGGTGAAGCATCGGGCGATGTTTTGGGCGCGAGATTGATCGCCGCCCTGCGTCAACGGCACACTGGCGAACTTACGTTCAGCGGCGTCGGCGGCAAGCAGATGGCGGAGGAAGGTCTGGCTAGCTTGTTCCCCATTGCTGACTTGTCGGTCATGGGATTGGCCGAAATACTACCACGGGTGCCCCTGTTGCTGCGCCGCCTGCGGGAAACCGCGGCTCACGTTAAGGCGGTTCGTCCGGCAGCATTGATTACCATAGATGCGCCGGGCTTTTCCTTTCGTTTGGCGAAACGCCTGGCCGGCGAAGGGATACCCTTGATCCATTATGTGGCGCCCCAGGTCTGGGCCTGGCGGCCGGGTCGGGCGCGTCATCTGGTGGGATGCATAGACCATCTATTGGCTCTGTTGCCGTTCGAGCCGGATTTTTTTCGTGAATATGACCTGCCGTGCGATTTTGTTGGCCATCCGGTTATCGAAGGCGTGGCGGAGGCGCCGGGGGACGGCCCGGAATTTCGACTCCGTTCGGCAATACCGGCCGATGCCCCGGTACTGGTCCTGCTGCCGGGCAGCCGGATTGGCGAGGTCAGCCGTCTATTGCCGGTTTTTGCGGACGTGGCCGCTAGGCTGCACGCTCAGCGGCCCCGTTTGCACGTTGTTGTACCGACGGTGGAGCAAGTAGCCGGCGTGGTCGCCGCCGCCGTGGCGGGCTGGCCCATGCCGAGCCATCTGGTTGAAGGCAATGCCAGCCGCGCGGATGCCTTCGCCGCCGCCGATGTGGCGTTGGCCGCCTCCGGCACAGTGTCGTTGGAATTGGCTCTGCGGTGTGTCCCCACCGTGGTGGCTTATCGCACCAATCCATTTACCGCCGTATTGGTGCGCCGCATGCTGACCATACCGCACGTGGCCTTGCCCAACATTCTGGCAAACAAAGCAGTGGTGCCGGAATTCTTGCAGGAGGATTGCCGGCCGAAAGCCATTGCCGATACCCTAATTCATCTGCTGGATGACCCCGACCAACGGTCGAGGCAAAAGAAAGACCTGGCACACATTGCGGAAATGTTGGGGCAGGGCGGCACCTTGCCTAGTTTGCGGGCCGCGGATGCCGTGCTACAAATTATCGCTGATTGAATATAAGAGCAATTTTAAATCTATTGAAGTCGCTAATGCGACTTTAGTGTTTGGTTGAATTGCTCTTCCTTAAAGATTCCGAGCATATTTGGATCAAAGGTGCTCTGGGAAGGATTGCAGACAATGCCCGAAAATGATGGATTTCGCCTGTTGCATACCATGTTGCGGGTCAAGGATTTGGATAAGTCGCTGGATTTCTATACCCGCCTGTTGGGCATGAATTTATTACGCAAGACGGATTTTCCGGGCGGTAAATTCACCTTGGCGTTCGTTGGCTATGGCGACGAGGAAAATAATACGGTGATCGAACTGACCCATAATTGGGATCAGGCGGAGCCGTATAACCTGGGCGATGGCTATGGCCATATCGCGATCGCGGCGGCCGATGTCCATGCGGTGTGTGAAGCACTTGAGAAAGAGGGGGCAGAGATTCCCCGTCCCGCCGGGCCCATGAAACATGGCACCCGGATAATCGCTTTCGTCAAGGATCCGGACGGCTATATGATCGAATTGGTCGAGCGTAGCTGAGCCGTATGCAGCTGCGAAAAAAAAGGGCCCGCAGATGCGGGCCCTTTATCTTTGGCTGGACCTGTATTTGGCAGCTTGATCAGGTACGTTTGTCCAGGGGCAAAAAGGCCCGTTCGGTTGGGCCGGTGTAGAGTTGCCGCGGCCGGGTTATTTTCTGCGAAGGATCCTCGATCATCTCGGTCCACTGCGCCACCCAGCCGACCGTGCGTGCCAAGGCGAAGATCACCGTGAACATGGAGGTCGGAAAGCCCATGGCGCGCAGGATGATGCCGGAATAGAAATCTACATTTGGATACAGCTTGCGGTCCACGAAATAGGGATCACTCAGGGCGATTTTCTCCAGCTCCATGGCCAGCTTCAACAGTGGGTCATTGACCCCCAGTTCCTGCAGCACTTCGTGACAGGTTGCCTGCATGACTTTGGCGCGCGGATCGTAGTTCTTGTAGACCCTGTGGCCAAAGCCCATCAGGCGGAAGTTGTCGTCGGCATCCTTGGCCCGCGCCAGCGCCCGGGGAATGTTTTCAATGTCGCCAATCTCGCCAAGCATGTTCAACACGGCTTCGTTGGCGCCGCCATGCGCCGGGCCCCACAGCGAGGCGATGCCGGCGGCAATGCAGGCAAAGGGATTGGCGCCTGAAGAGCCGGCGGTGCGCACGGTAGAGGTCGAGGCATTCTGTTCGTGATCGGCGTGCAGGATCAGGATCCGGTCCATGGCCTTGGACAACACCGGATTAATTTCGTAAGGCTCGCACGGCACCGCAAACATCAGATGCAGGAAATCTTCAGCATAAGACAGATCGTTGCGCGGATACATGAACGGCTGGCCAATAGAATATTTATAGGCCCAAGCCGCAATTGTCGGCATTTTTGCAATCAACCGATAACTGGCGACCATGCGCTGGTGCGGATCATCGATGTCCGTGCTATCATGATAAAAGGCCGACAGCGCCCCGACGACGCCGACCATAATGGCCATGGGGTGGGCATCCCGGCGAAAGCCACGATAAAACTGGGCCAATTGCTCGTGCACCATGGAATGATAGGTGATGTCGTGCACGAATTTATCTTTTTGCTCACCGTTGGGCAGTTCTCCATTCAACAACAGATAGCAGGTTTCCAGGAAGTCACTTTCTTCCGCCAATTGGTCGATCGGATAACCACGGTGAAGTAAAATGCCTTTATCGCCATCGATGAAGGTGATTTTGCTTTCGCAGCTCGCCGTCGAAGTGAAGCCGGGATCGTAGGTGAACCGATCGGTGAGGCCATATAATTTGCGAATGTCGATCACATCCGGACCCAATGTGCCGGACATGACCGGAAAATCTACGCCCCCGTCCGCGCCGCCAAGGGAAATTGTCTTTTCCGCCATGGAATCTCTCCAGTTATTTGTGATTGGCCAACTCTCCTAAACCAGAGCAGGCCTTTTAGATAATGCATTAGCTGCTGCCGCCATTATAGCCGAGGCAGCGCCATTAGCGTAGGGTGGATTTTGTCGCATGAAACAATATATGAACATAAATTGTTAAACCAGATGGTCACCGATCCGGTCCAAGCTTTCCTGGCGTCCCAGAAAATATAGCACTTCGAAAATTCCGGGCGAGGCATTACGGCCGGTTAGGGCCGCACGCAGGGGCTGGGCCAATTGCCCCAGTTTCAGGTCCTCCGCCTCGGCCAGGCCGCGGATGGCCGCCGTCAAATCGTCCAGGTTCCAGTCTTCAACTGATTGCAGGCAGGCATGGGCCTTGGCCAATTGGGCCGGCGCCTCGCCCGTTAGCAGGCTGGCCGCCTTTGCCTCCATGGCCAGGGGGCGGCCGGCGACCAGAAATTCGGCCTTGTCGGCCAGTTCCAGCAGGGTTTTGGCCCGTTCTTTCAGAGGCCGTATCGCCAGGGGAAGGCGGCCGGACTCGGTCGCGCTCAAATCTCTGCCGAGTGTCGACCGCAATTGATCGGCCAGCAACTGGCACAGTTCGCCCTCGTCCATGCTGCGGATATAGTGACTATTGAGATTTTCCAGCCGGGGCGTGTCGAAACGCGCGGCGGACTTGCCCACCCCATCCAGGTCAAACCAGGCGATCGCCTGTTCAGTTTCGATAATCTCGTCATCGCCATGGCTCCAGCCGAGGCGCAATAGATAATTCCGTAACGCGGCGGGCAGAATGCCCATCTCCCGGTAAGCCTCGACCCCCAGGGCGCCGTGGCGTTTCGACAGTTTGGCGCCATCGGCGCCATGTATCAGGGGAATATGGGCGAAGTGCGGCGCGGTCCAACCCAACAGGTCATAAATCTGCCGTTGGCGAATGGCATTGGTCAGGTGGTCGTCGCCGCGAATGATATGGCTGATGGCCATGTCGTGATCGTCAACCACGACCGCCAGCATATAGGTTGGGGTGCCATCGGCGCGCAGCAGCACCATATCGTCCATCTCGGCGTTTTGCACCGTGACTTGCCCCTGCACCAGATCATTGATCACCGTGGCGCCGCTCCGTGGCGCCTTCAAGCGGATCACCGGCGCGCCGTCCCTTGGCGCTTCGTCTGGGCCGCGGTCCCGCCAGCGGCCATCATAGCGCATGGAACGTCCTTCGGCCTTGGCGGTCTCGCGCATTTCGGCTAATTCCGCCGGCGTGCAATAACAGTGATAGGCTTTGCCGTCGGCCAGCAATTGCCGGGCGACTTCGGCATGACGGTCGGCGCGGGCAAATTGCGAGATCGCCTCGCCCTGCCAATCCAGACCCAGCCAGTGCAGGCCGTCGGTGATGGCCGCAACCGCCGCGTCGGTTGAGCGCGCCCGGTCCGTATCCTCGATGCGCAGCAACATGTGGCCGCCATGGTGTTTGGCGAACAGCCAATTGAACAGCGCCGTGCGGGCCCCGCCAATATGCAAAAAACCGGTAGGGGAGGGCGCGAAACGTGTGATCACTGACATGCTTTTGAGTTCCGGAATGTGGACCTGTGATGACGGGTGGCGTTATCTATCACATCGTTTTGGCGGTGGCCAACGACCCGCCCCGCGGCGGTGGCCGTGGCTAGCCATCTTGCCGGCGGCCGGGATTGCGCGCCGCCAGCTGAACGGAGGGGAAGGAAAACCTATGATTAAGACGATCATTGTAGCGGTCTTTATTGCGGTAGCCATCCCGGCTTTCGCCCATGCTCACGACGCCGCGCAACTCCGTGCCTTGGACAACCGGATCCGGCAACTGGAACGCGGCAGCCGGACCCAGGCGCCGAAAGCAATCTTGTCTGGCGATACCTCGATCCTGGAACGAAAGGTCGACATGCTGACACGCGATAACATCGCCCTACGGAGGCAGCTCCTTGAGTTGGTGGAGCAGGTCAAAAAACTCGAAACGGCCCAGCACGCCCATTAGGCGGCGGGCCGCGGCACTCGGGATGGCTCGCCGTCGGGATCAGCTTTCAATTACTCTTCCTTAAAGAGTTCCGAGCATGTTTTAAGGAAACATGCATTAGGTTTTAAAGAGTCGGAGCATGTTCTAAGCTTGCCTATCCGCCTTTCACCCACACCTACCACCTATAGTGTGCTGCCATTCCCCGGAATAGAGTTC